>JAEYRT010000110.1 GCA_023435325.1 Pseudomonadota bacterium
GCCCTGCAGCAGACAGTACAAGCGCCAGCAGCTACCAAAACTGTAGTTGACTTGCGCCAAGCAGGGCGGAGCAACGCATGACAGCTTTTGTCTTGGATGCCTCCGTCACCTCTGCCTGGTTGCTGCCGGACCATGCCAGTAGCGCTACCCAGCGCCTGTACACCCGAATTCGCCGTCACGAAGTCGACCCGCAAGCACCCAATCTGTGGCAGTGGGAATGCGGCAATTTCATTGCCTCGGGCGTCAATAATGGGCGCATTCCGCAGACCTCGGTCGAGGGGCTGTGGGGCGTACTGGAAGCCATTCGTCACCGTGTGGAGTTGCACGAGTTGGCACCGGCCCAGCACAAAGCCGTGCTGGACGTGGCGCTGGATACGGGCTTGCCCGTGTATGACGCTGCTTACCTGTGGCTGGCGCAGTCGCTGCGCCTGCCGCTGGCAAGCTTTGATCCGGCCCAGATCGCGGCCGCCCAAAAGCGTGGCATTGCGCTGTTGAGCGAAAGCGATTTCTGACCCGGACCTTTTTCCTTTCTTGCCTTGGAAAACCATGCAACACGACAAGATTCTGATTCTTGACTTTGGCTCCCAGGTCACACAGCTGATCGCACGCCGCGTGCGCGAAGCCCATGTGTACTGTGAAGTCCACCCCTGCGATGTGAGCAGCGACTGGGTGCGCGAATTTGCCGCTGACGGCAAGCTCAAGGGCGTCATCCTGTCGGGCAGCCACGCTTCGGTCTACGAAGTGGATGACCGCGCGCCCGACGCCGTTTTTGAACTCGGCATTCCCGTGCTGGGCATCTGCTACGGCATGCAGACCATGGCCACCCAACTGGGCGGCAAGGTCGAAGGCTCCAACACCCGCGAATTTGGCTACGCCGAAGTGCGCGCCCACGGCCATACCGAGCTGCTCAAGGGCATTGAAGACTTCGTTACGGCTGAAGGTCATGGCATGCTCAAAGTCTGGATGAGCCATGGTGACAAGGTCACCCAGCTGCCCAAAGGCTTCAAGGTAATGGCTTCGACCCCTTCGTGCCCCATCGCCGGTATGGCTGATGAGGTGCGCCGTTTCTACGCCGTGCAGTTCCACCCTGAAGTCACGCACACCGTGCAGGGTCAGGCCATGCTCAACCGCTTTGTGCTGGACATTTGCGGCACCAAGGCGGACTGGATCATGGGTGACTACATCGAAGAAGCTGTTGCCAAGATCCGTGAGCAAGTGGGTGACGAAGAAGTGATTCTGGGTTTGTCCGGCGGCGTGGATTCGTCCGTGGCGGCGGCCCTGATCCACCGCGCCATTGGCGACCAGCTGACCTGCGTGTTTGTGGACCACGGTCTGCTGCGCCTCAATGAAGGCGATATGGTCATGGACATGTTCGAAGGCAAGCTGCACGCCAAGGTGGTGCGCGTTGATGCCTCCGATCTGTTCCTGGGTGAGCTGGCAGGTGTGTCGGAGCCTGAGCAAAAGCGCAAGATCATTGGCCGTCTGTTTGTGGACGTGTTCAAGACCGAAGCTGCCAAGCTCAAGGCAGCAACGGCTGGCTCCAAGGGCGCGACCTTCCTGGCTCAAGGCACCATCTATCCTGACGTGATCGAGTCCGGCGGCGCCAAGAGCAAGAAGGCGGTGACTATCAAGAGCCATCACAACGTGGGTGGATTGCCAGAGCAACTGGGCCTGAAGCTGCTGGAACCCCTGCGTGACCTGTTCAAGGACGAAGTGCGCGAGCTGGGCGTGGCGCTGGGCTTGCCCCGTGGCATGGTCTACCGCCACCCCTTCCCAGGCCCCGGTCTGGGCGTGCGTATCTTGGGTGAAGTGAAGAAGGAATATGCCGACCTGCTGCGCCGTGCGGACGCCATCTTCATCGAAGAGCTGCGCAACTGGGTGGACGAAGCTACCGGCAAGAGCTGGTACGACCTGACCAGCCAGGCCTTCACGGTCTTCTTGCCCGTCAAGAGCGTGGGCGTGATGGGCGATGGCCGCACCTACGACTACGTTGTAGCCTTGCGTGCTGTGGTGACCAGCGACTTCATGACCGCTGAGTGGGCTGAGTTGCCATACGGTCTACTCAAAAAGGTGTCTGGCCGCATCATCAATGAAGTGCGTGGCATCAACCGCGTCACTTACGACGTGTCGACCAAACCACCAGCGACGATTGAGTGGGAATAATTTAAAGTTTCCAGCAACGTACGGCAACGTTCTGGAAACTGCTGATTCCCTATAAGGAATCGTGGGTTGTTCGTCCAGCGACAACCCACAACATGCCACACAAGCCGCGAACTCAAGCGGTACACCTGACGGTAAAGCTGTAACATTTCGGAACGTTGCTTTCCCATACCGCCACCCCTTGGTGACGGTATCAAAGAAAGCACTCTGAAATGATCACTGACACCGAACCGCGCAGACTGCATCCTCAACACAAAGCCTACAAAGTTACCGATCAAGATGGCATGTATGTCAATGTCATGGTGACTACTGCCTTGTTGTATTGACCCAGTAAAAACCTGCACAGGTCCTAAACTGCAAGAAAGGACCTGACAGATGAGAGATCAAGAAGAAGTCAAACGCTGGACTGCCAAGCGTAAAAGTGCCTTGGTGCTCGAGATCATCCAAGGCAAAACCACAGTCGCTGAAGCAAGTCGAACCCATGACCTGCTTCCTTCTGAGGTCGAAAACTGGGTCGATGAAGGCAAGCGAGGCATGGAGAACGCCTTGCGTGCCAAGCCCGAAGATGTGCGTGAGCAGTACGAGCGCCAACTGCGACAGCTGCAAGAAGCCTATGGCGAAGCGATGCTGGAGCTGCGTGCCCGAAAAAAGCTGCAAGCCTTGCTGGACGAGGAAGGCAAATGATTCTTCGCCTTCAGCAAGGCCTACTCGATGAGGACATCCGTGCCAGCCTGAGCCAGCTATGTCGGTGGTTTGGAGTACCACGGCGCACGGTGTACTACCAGCCTACAAAGGCAGCCCCTAAAGTGGATGAGCAGCTTGCAGTGCCGATCAAGGCCATGATCGAGGAGAACCCATCGTTTGGCTACCGCACGGTGGCGTATTGCTCGGTATGAACAAGAACACGGTGCAGCGCATCTTCCAGATTAAAGGCTGGCAGGTACGCAAGCGCCCCGTCGGCATGCGACCTCGCATACAAGCCTTGCCATCGGTAGCCAAGGGTCCGAATCAACGCTGGGCCACGGATCTGTGCAGAGTTTGGACTGGCCGTGATGGTTGGGCATCCTTGGCACTGGTAATCGATTGCTACACACGAGAGCTGCTGGGCTGGCAGTTGTCTCGTACAGGCAAGGCCAGTACGGCTGCCAGTGCACTTGAACAAGCCTTGATTGCTAGGTTTGGCACCTTGGGGAAAGTGACAGCGCCGTTCCTGCTACGCTCAGATAACGGACTGGTGTTCACCAGCCGCTACTTTACGGC
>JAEYRT010000124.1 GCA_023435325.1 Pseudomonadota bacterium
ATCTACTCCGCACGCAAGGGTATCCGCACCGGTATCGCTGCTGAGCGTCTGGGCGGCCAAGTGCTGGACACCGTGGACATTGAAAACTTTATTTCGGTCTCCAAGACCGAAGGCCCCAAGCTGGCCGCTGCCATGGCTGCCCACATCCGCGACTATGAAGTGGACGTGATGAACCAGCAAAAGGCTGCCAAGTTGGTGCCCGCCACCACCGCAGGCGGCTTGATTGAAGTGCACACCGAATCCGGTGCGGTGCTCAAGTCCAAGACCGTGATCCTGTCCACCGGCGCACGCTGGCGCAACATGAACGTGCCCGGTGAAGAGCAGTACCGCACCAAGGGTGTGACTTTCTGCCCCCACTGCGACGGCCCTCTGTTCAAGGGCAAGCCCGTGGCCGTGATCGGTGGCGGTAACTCCGGCGTGGAAGCTGCCATTGACCTGGCCGGTATCGTCAAGCACGTCACCGTGCTGGAATTTGCAGGGGAGCTGAAGGCCGATGCCGTGTTGCAAAAAAAGCTGGCTTCGCTGCCCAATGTGACTGTGATCCTGAACGCCCAGACCACCGAGGTGAACGGCGATGGCAAGAAGGTCACCGGCATCACTTACAAGGACCGCGTGACCGAAGAAGTCAAGTCCATTGCATTGGACGGCATCTTTGTGCAAATCGGTTTGCTGCCCAACACGGACTGGCTCAAGGGTACGGTGAATCTGAGCCGCTTTGGCGAAATTGAAATCAACGCCAAGGGGGAAACCAATGTGCCTGGCGTGTTTGCTGCCGGTGACTGCACCAATGTGCCCTACAAGCAGATCATCATTGCTGCCGGTGCGGGTGCTACGGCTGCGTTGTCGGCTTTTGACCACCTCATCCGCCATTATGGTTTTCTAAGCCAAATTGCTCGCTAGCGCTTATTCATCAAGCGTCGGTAGCTACTAAAAAGGACTGCAGATGCAGTCCTTTTTTCTTGATGCTTGACGGTCCATGGCCTTGTTTAGGAAGAACCGTTCAAGAACAAAGCGGGGTCGACCATGGTGCGATTGAGCATGACGCCCCAATGCAGATGCGGGCCTGTCACCCGGCCGGTGGCGCCCACTTTGGCGAACTTCTGCCCGGTCTGCAGCACGTCGCCCACTTGGCAATCCATGCTTGAAAGATGGCAGTACATGGAGAGCAGCCCGCCTCCATGATCGAGCCAGACAGTGCCGCCGTTGAAGAAGTAGTCCCCCACATCCACCACTTGACCAGGCAGCGGAGCAACGACGGGGGTCCCGGTAGGGGCGGCAATGTCCATGCCGCTATGAGGATTGCGCGCCTGGCCATTGAAAATCCGGCGCAAGCCAAAACTGCTGGAGCGGCGCCCCGGACAAGGGGGAGCCATGCGCAAGGCAAAGGGCTGGGGCGTGGGCTGAGTAAAAAGCGCCATGATGGATTGCTGGTGCGCGCGTTCCCTCTCATGGCGGGCCAGGTCCTCGGGGGACAGGTCCACTGTTTTGGGCGAGACTTTCAGGCGTTGCTCGGCGTATTGCTTGGCATGTACGCTGTAATCCAGCGACTGGGTTCCATCGTCATTGTGGACTGTGACGGTATGTACCCCCAGTCTGGCTGATAAAGGTATGCCCACCAAGGCAGTCCATTCAATCATGTCGCCGAGCACCAGGACAGGCACTCCCTGAGCCGTAGTGACTTTGGGCATGCTGGAGGATGGCCCTAAAGACAGGCGTGCAATGCCGCCGGGAACCCGGCTATCCAAGGGGAAGAGCGGGTGGTCTGCCGTTCGAACAGCCCACGCAGGCGCGCAAGCCCACAGGCTCCATTGCCCCAGGACCGCAAGATAGTGGCGACGTTGCATAGACAAATCCTTATGTCGACCTGAAGGCTCGATTGTGACGTGCTGGCATATCCCCAGGCGTAAGACCAGTTCGGGCACGTTTTACCCGGTCTTGATATGGCGCAGGGCAACGCGGTGCTGGGGCGGCGAGACTTTCTGCATGCAAGGCCTGGCAACGTTCGATGCCTTACAGATGGAATAGGAATAAAGGATGGATGTCGTTATGCAAGCTTTTCGTATGGTGGTGATTGGAGCCGGTGAAACCGGGACACCTTTGCTGCAGCAACTCTTGAATGCTCCGTTTGTGCAGGTGCTGGGTGTTGCTGACCTGAACCTGAATCAGCCTGGGATTGTGCTGGCACGCCAGCATCAGGTGCCTGTGTCCGATAACTTCATGGACTTTGTCAGCCTGGGAACAGATGTAGACATCATCATTGATGTCACGGGCATGGCCAATGTGCGCGAACAATTGCGTCAGTACATGGTCACTTCGGACAACAACCATACGGTGATCATGCACGAGCAAATAGCGCTGCTGCTGATGTCCTTATCGGCAGGCAAACTGCTCAGCAGCAAGCACGGCCAGCAGCAATATGCTTAGGAAGCCGTGATGTAGGTGCTGTATGCGGGATGCGGATGCGGGATGCATTCACATCAAACATACGCAGGCCTGCAATGCAGGCCTTTTTCCTTGCAGAAAGTGTTCAGATCGCGTCACCCAGTTGCAGCAGGGTCTGCATTTCTGTTGGGGTGCCATTGAGTTTGAGCTCCCCTTGTTCCAGTTCCAGTTCGGCTGCGTATTGCGTTTCGCTTTCCTGCAAAGCGCCCAATTCGATGAGGCTCTGGAGGCGTTTGTGCAGGCCGTCCTGTACCGCTGCTTCCAGGGCCTGCTCTTCAAGCTCCTGCCCCAATTGCTCCAGCAATGCGAGGTAGTCGCTGCGCACCTTTGCCTCCAGAAGCTGCATCAACATGGCCTTGGGTACGCTGGCATGCAGCATGGCCTGTATGTCTGTTGCCGGATTGAAGGCATCTGGCTGTTTGCCGACGTAGCGCAGATGGGCTGAAAGCCTGGCGGGCCCATCCTGGGTTTCCAGACCCAGGCGCTCAATGGCGATTTCTGGTTGACTAGCGAGCAATGCCGGCAAATCTTGCCACAGCGCAAATTCTTGCTCAGGTGCATTGCTGCGTTGAAACCATTGCATCAGCTGGTCAAGCCAGCTGGCGTCGATATTGCGCATCTGCAAGGTCAGCACGGCATTGCTGGCGCTGTAATCGGCGGTGTCCAGCTTGGCTGCGCGGGAGTCCAGGCGCATTTGCACCAGCCTATCCTGTAGGTGGATGGCGCTGTCAATATGCCATTGCTGCATACGGAAGTCAGTGGCACTTTCAGGCTCCTGGATGGCAAGCAGACCGACTTTGAGCTGGGCCGGTCCTTCCCAGAAGTTGTGCCCCTCAGGAATACGCGAGTCAAAGTGGATGGCCACATCCTCCCAGGTCATTTGGTTGTCATCTTCGACCTTCATCTGCATCAGAGGCATGTGCATCTCCCCTTTGGCGGCGGTGCGCTCGGCAGAAAGATGCCATTGCGCCTGCAACCCGCCCCAGGCGAGCGATGACTGATCCTGGAACTGCACGGAGAAATCCGGAGAAGCAAGTGCATGCTGTGTGGCACCTTGCCAGTCCGCTGTGATGGTCCATTGCAGTGGGGCGCGGCCATCGAGAGCCTGGGCGAGCTCAGGTTCACCACTGTCGGGCAGCTGGAATCTGGTCGTGATTTCGGCTGCCTGGCCCATTGGCCAAGGCCCGTGCACCATGTCGTGGGTCGCC
>JAEYRT010000215.1 GCA_023435325.1 Pseudomonadota bacterium
GTGTCGGTGGTTTCCGGCCATATCCGCGGACAGACCAACACCATTCCGCTGCACGTTGAGATTCTCTACAACGAATACCAGTCCGTGGCCGCCTTCGCCGCTGCTTCGTTGCTGGCCTTGCTGGCACTGGTGACCCTGGTGATCAAGACGATTGCCGAATGGAAGCACGAACAACAAATGAAGGAGGCCGCCAACATGCCTCCCGAGCGCCCCAGTCACTAAAGCGCGGGACGCGATTGAAAGAGATACACCATGAGCATTGAAATCCGCAATGTCAGCAAGCAGTTTGGCGACTTTCAGGCCCTGCGCGATGTGAGTCTGGACATCAAGTCCGGTGAATTGATTGCGTTGCTGGGGCCTTCGGGCTGCGGCAAGACCACCCTGCTGCGCATCATCGCCGGGCTGGAAACTGCCGATGTGGGCAGCATCCACTTCAGCGGTGAAGACACGACCGATGTACATGTGCGCGAACGCAACGTGGGTTTTGTGTTCCAGCATTACGCGCTGTTCCGCCACATGACGGTGTTTGAGAACGTGGCCTTTGGCTTGCGTGTCAAGCCGCGCAAACAGCGTCCCAGCGAAGCACAGATCAAGGAAAAGGTCATGAAGCTGCTCAAGCTGGTGCAGCTGGATTGGGTGGCCGAGCGCTTTCCCTCGCAGCTCTCGGGTGGCCAGCGCCAGCGCATCGCGCTGGCACGCGCTCTGGCGGTGGAGCCCAAGGTGCTGCTGCTGGACGAACCCTTTGGCGCGCTGGACGCCAAGGTGCGCAAGGAATTGCGCCGCTGGCTGCGCCGCCTGCACGATGAATTGCATGTGACCTCCATCTTTGTGACGCACGACCAGGAAGAAGCGCTGGAAGTGGCCGACCGTGTGGTGGTCATCAACAAGGGCAAGATCGAGCAGGAGGGCACGCCGCAGGAGGTCTGGGAAAACCCCGCCAGTCCGTTTGTCTACGGTTTCCTCGGTGATGTGAACCTGTTCAAGGGCCGCGCCAAGGATGGGCAGGTCTTTCTGGACGAAGGCATGCAGCTGGAAAGCAGTGAAGCCCAGGGTGCCGTGGACAAGAGCGCGTTTGCCTATGTGCGCCCGCACGAACTGGATGTGGCGCGTTACTCCCCCGGTCAGAACACCGATGGCAATGGCCGCACCACTGGCCTGGTTGTGCAGCTTTCGCGTGCCATTGTCGTGGGGCCGATTGCGCGCCTGGAACTTATTGCTGCAGATGATGCTCAAGCGAGTGAGAATGCTGAATCAGAGAATGTGATCGAGGCGCAGATTCCGGCCGAGCAGTTCCGTGAAATGGGACTGCGCGAAGGTGAAACCCTGGTGGTCACCCCCCGTCGCGCCAAGGTATTCTTGGACGAAGCAGCAGGCATTTGACAAGCAACTCTGCCATGGAGGAGGGCGGCTTGTGCCGCCCTTTTTTTTCTTTCCAACAACGAGAGTTCCATGCAGGTTTTGAACTGGATCACCACTGCCCCGCGCCGTACTTTGGCGTTGATTGCCGCTGCCTGTGTGGGCTTGCTGGCCTTTGGCATGTATTTGCAGCACGTCGAGGGGCTGGAGCCTTGTCCGATGTGCATCGTGCAGCGCTATGCTTTGGTGCTGGTGGCCATCTTCACAGGACTGGCCAGTCTGCGCGGCAGCGCCGGCTGGTGGAAATCGTTCAGCTTGCTGGGAATGCTGGCCGCTGGTTTCGGTGCTTTTGTTGCAGCCCGCCAAAGCTGGCTGCAGTGGAACCCGCCCGAGTTCGCCAGCTGTGGGCGCGATTTTTACGGCATGATCGAAAACTACCCCATCAGCCGCGCCATTCCCATGATCTTCCGTGGCTCGGGCGACTGTACGGCGGTGGACTGGACCTTTCTGGGCGGCACGATTGCCAACTGGTCGTTCCTGTGGTTTGCCGGCTTTGCCATCGTGTTGTTGATGCTGCTGTTCAAGGGTGGACAGCGCACCTGAGCATTGCCATCGGTATTGCATCAAGCCCCGACATGCCCTGCGTGCCGGGGCTTTTGCTTTGGCTGACAATGGCAGCCCCACGCAATTTGGTTTTCCGGCATGCCCCAGTACATCCTCTTTCACAAGCCTTTTGGCGTTCTGTCCCAGTTCACGCCGGAGGATGGCGCACGTTCACTGGCTGAATTTGATTTGCCCAAGGGCGTGTATCCGGCCGGGAGGTTGGACAAGGATTCTGAAGGCCTGCTGCTGTTGACCGACGATGGTCCATTGATCGAACAACTGCTCAATCCGCGCAATCAAAAGCCCAAGACCTATTGGGCGCTGGTGGAGCGCATGCCCGACGAAGCGGCCTTGCAGCGCATGCGCGAGGGCCTGCGTATCGAGGATTACACGACCCTGCCTTGCCAGGCTGCTTTGCTGGAGCCGCAGCCTGAGGTGCCACCGCGTGACCCGCCTGTGCGTGTGCGCAAAAGCGTGCAGGATGTATGGCTGGAAATCACCGTAGTGGAAGGCAAAAACCGCCAGGTGCGCAAGATGACGGCGGCCATTGGCCACCCGACGCTGCGCCTGATCCGCCGCAGCATTGCCAACCTGGAGCTGGGGGACTTGCCTCTGGGCCAATGGAAGGCGATTGCGCGCGAAGACATCCAGTGGGGCGGCGCAGCCACTGCCGATCGGGGTGTGCGTGTACGCCCGAGCCGCCGCAGCCCGGCGCAGGCCCGTGCACCGCGTCGCACGGTGGCGGGTGCAGCTCGTCAGCCAGGGACATGGTTCAACAAGAAGAGTTAGAAAAAGGAGCTGCCAACGCTTGCCTATCAATGGTTTCAAAGTGTTTTATCTTTGAAACCAATATGGATAAAGCCTTGATAGCTCATTTTTTAGAAGTACCTTCTGGGTGCCAGCGGCACTGCGTCCAACCTTAATTCGACTCCACACTGCTGGTGCTGAAGGCTGGCCCAGTGGTGCCCGGTTGCCAGCCAGGATAAGTTTCCATGATTTCGGCAAACAGGGCGGAATCGATCCAGCGCTGCAGCCAGTCTTGCAGATGAGGCCAGGGTTGCTCGGCCCACTGGGCTTCGTCGATGCGCGCAAACTGGCGCACGAAAGGACGCAGTGCCATATCGGCCAGACTCGGGTTCAGGCCAAACAGATAGCCGGTTTCGGCCAATTGCTCATCCAGGGCCGCCAGCCAGGTGATGGCATCGGTCTGCGCTTGGTTGATTGCTTCCGCGCTGTAACGCTCAGAGTATTTGCAGCGGTCCAGCGCCTGTTTGAAAAAGCCGTCGTTGCGCTCGATCAGCGCCAGCATCTCGTCCAGGCTGCCCTGGGTCGGCTGCAGCCAACCATCGGGGTCATTGCCATGCAAGGCGTGCAACATGATCTCCAGGCTTTGTTCGATCACCCGTCCATCCTGCAGCACAAGCACGGGCACCGTGCCCTTGGGCGAAGCGTCGAGCAATGCCTGGGGTTTGTTGCGCAGATTGATTTCACGCAGCTCACAAGCCAGCCCGGCGTGGGCCAGTGCCAGACGTGCGCGCATGGCATAAGGGCATCGGCGGAAGGAATACAGAACGGGCAGGGCGGCAGCAAGGGTCATGAAAGAAAAGCGCAATGCGTGGAAATTCAGTGAAGCGGCAACTGTACCCGCACTCGCCCGGGATCGTGAGGAGTCAGGCAATGAGCACAGGCCGGGGGCGGCACCGCTGGGCTGGCTGTGCGCCATCCACCCGTGCATGAAAAAAGGAGGCGGGAGCCTCCTTCTTGATAGCGTTGGTGCAAGCTGGATCAGCCGCAAGCACCGATATAGCCGCAAGCGGTACAGAAGGAGCAACCGTCCTTCTTGATCACGGCATGAGCGCCGCAATCAGGGCACTTGGTGCCGCTCATGGTCTGGTTGGTCTGCTCCACTGCGACGGGTGCAGGTGCTGCCGAGGTGGAAGGGGCAGGCTGCGCTTCACCGCGGTTGGCGATGATGGACTGGATGGCATAAGCCAGCAAGGCCACCTCGCTGTCGTGCCACAGCGGCACGCGGGTGCCATCGTCCTTGTTGCGCCAGCCGTAGCGGATGGGACCACGGTCCCATGCCACCTTGCGCAGATCCTCCAGTGCCTTTTCCAGGAAGCCACCGCGGGCAGCCAAGGACAGCGAGCGCATGGTGGCCGTGATCCACTGCTGGCTTTCACCAGTCTGGCCCACGGGCATGAAGAACTCGATCGGGCGTTCCACACCGTCCACCAGCATGAAGCTCACCACCAGATACAGGCGGCGGGCACCGTCGTGCGTGAAGTACTCGATCTTGTCGACCACGGCGTTCAGCGGACCTTCGGGGCGACGTTCCACCACAGCTGCAATATTGCTGGAGTGTGCAGCCGCGGGCTTGGGGGCTTCCGCAGGCTTGGGCGCATCGACCGACAGCACGGCACCCAGGGTGTCGTTGGGGCGGTAGGTGGCGCAACCCTTCAGACCGGCCTTCCAGCTTTCCATGTAGAGGTTCTTGAAGTCCTCGAAGGGATAGTCGGCAGGAATGTTCACGGTCTTGGAGATGGCCGTGTCGATATAGGGCTGCACGATGCGCATCATGGCCACGTGCTCGGCAGCCGTCATCTCCAGTGCGCTGACAAAGTATTCGGGCAGCGGTGCATCCGCGCCATGCATGGCCTTGTACAGGCGGTAGGCGTGGTCTTCCACGGTGTAGAAGGCGTTGCCACCGTCGGCCGTGCGCTTCTTGCGGTTGTAAGTCCACGAGAAAGGTGGCTCGATGCCGTTGGAGGCGTTGTCGGCAAAGGCCAGCGACACGGTGCCGGTAGGCGCAATGGACAGCAGGTGGCTGTTGCGGATGCCGTGCTGTTTGATTTCGGCGCGGATGTCTTCGGGCAGGCGCTTGGTGAAACCGCTTTGCAGGTACTTGTCGGCATCAAACAGGGGGAAGGCACCCTTTTCCTTGGCCAGCTCGACCGAGGCCAGGTAGGCCGCATCGCGCATGTTGCGAGCGATTTCCTCACCCTGCTTCACGCCGGCTTCGCTGTTGTACTTCAGGCCCAGCATGATCAGGGCATCACCCAGACCGGTAAAGCCCACGCCGATGCGGCGTTTTTGCTGCGATTCCTTGTGCTGCTCGGGCAGGGGCCAGACGGTGGCGTCCAGCACGTTGTCCAGCATGCGTACCTGGATGGCCACTGCAGCGCGGAAGGCGTCAAAGTCGAAATGGGCGTCGGCCGTGAAGGCGTTGCGCACGAACTTTGTGAGGATGATGGGGCCCAGGTCGCAGCAACCGTAGGGAGGCAGAGGCTGCTCGCCGCAAGGGTTGGTGGCGGCAATGGTTTCTGCGTAGTACAGGTTGTTGTCGGTATTGATGTTGTCGATGAACAAGATACCGGGCTCGGCGAAGTCATAGGCCGACTTCATGATGGTGTCCCACAGCTCGCGGGCTTGCACGGTCTTGTAGACCCACTGGCCGTCTTCGCGCTGGTAAGCACCAGCTTCGATCTGGTTGTCCGAAGGGGTGGCCACATGCACCAGTTCCCATTGGCCACCGTTTTCCACCGCCTGCATGAAGTCGCTGGTCACGCCCACGGAGACGTTGAAATTGTTCCAGCGGCCTTTCTGGCGCTTGGCGGTGATGAATTCCAGCACATCGGGATGGTCGATGCGCATCACACCCATCTGCGCACCGCGACGGGCACCGGCGGATTCCACGGTGGTGCACGAAGCGTCAAACACGTCGATGAAGGAGCAGGGGCCCGAGGCGTAGGAGTTGGTGCCCTTGACCTTGGCACCCTTGGGGCGCAGGTTGGAGAAGTCATAACCCACACCACCACCGCGGCGCATGGTTTCAGCGGCTTGGGACAGTGCGGTGTAGATGCCGGGGTTGCCGTGCTCGTCGAAGCCGTTGGTGGCGTCGGCCACAGGCTGCACGAAACAGTTGATCAGTGTGGCTTTGGTGTCCAGGCCAGCAGCGGCCATGATGCGACCGGCACCGATGGCGCCGGCTTGCATGTTCTGGAAAAACTTCTCTGCCCACTCGGCGCGCAGCGCTGGCTTTTCTTGGTCAGCCAGGGCTTGAGAGACGCGGCGGAACAGATCTTCGGCGGTTTGCTCGCCCGCGGCCAGGTATTTCTCGGCCAAGACATCCTGGCTGATAGGTTGAGTGTTCAAAGAAGTCATTGCGTCTTTGTTAGATAAAACTGAGGTACTGCACAAGCAAAAGGCATGCACAGTGCATTTCAAAAAAGAAATAGCCGGACGTTCGCGCGCCCGGCTTAGGGGGAGAGGTTGGTGCCTTCAAGGCCTAACCAACCGTTTGGGGTGGAAGGCCTTAGTTGTACCGAAAACTCACCTTTTCAGTGGTTGCGCAGCCAATAATTGGTGCTTGCCACAAGGTCATCAAGCCGAACTCAGACAGTCTAGTGTAGGAAAACTCCGAGGCCCTTAGGGGTTCTGCTGTCGCCTTATTCTAATCACTCAAATTCATCAAAAAGCATAGCAAAAAATCCTTTGTGCGCTATGCAATTCTTTGAATTAATTAGGGTTTCTTGAGACTGAAAAACCTGTGCCGCTTGTGATTCGTTACAACAATACGCCAGTATGGTTTTCGCTTTATCACAAAAACATTTGCTGGTATGCGCCGGCTTGTTGGGCAGCCTGGCCCGGCTTCCCATCGAAGCCCTCCGCCAGAGCCTGTGGAGGGCAATGCATGGTCCGCAAAGCCGATACCGGCTTTTGCTTGCAGCGCAACAGCCCCCACGGTTTTTAACGCCCGCGAACATAGCCCTTGAGGCCCTGATGCCTTGATACATCCTTGTTTCGCCTGACCGTGCTTCTGTGCTGTGTACTGCTACGGCTTGGCGCTTCGACTCAATCTCGCATCTGTGAGCTGTGATTGGCTGGGCTGTGTTGGCGGTTTTACAGCTGCTTGACCAGCACCTGGCTTTTGCGGTCCCAGTTGTACTTGGCTTTGCGTGCCTCGGGCAGCCAGTCGGGGCTGACGGGTTGAAAGCCGCGTTTGATGAACCAGTGCATGGTGCGGGTGGTCAGCACAAACAGGCTGGTCATGCCGTCATTGCGGGCGCGTTGTTCGATGCGTTTGAGCAATTTCTCCCCATCGCCCGTGCCCTGGGCTTTGGGCGACACGGTGACGGCAGCCATTTCCGCCGTGCGTGCTTCGGGATAGGGGTGGTAGGC
>JAEYRT010000225.1 GCA_023435325.1 Pseudomonadota bacterium
GCGCAGCACTGGGCGGTGGCCTGAAAGTGGCGCTGTCGGCCCACTACCGCCTGGCTTTGCCCAAGGCTTTGCTGGGCTTGCCCGAAGTGAACCTGGGCCTGCTGCCCGGCGCAGGCGGCACCCAGCGTGCGCCCCGCGTGATGGGCGTGAAGGCTGCGACCGAGCTGATGCTCAGCGGCAAACACCTCCATGCCAAGGCCGCCGCTGCAGCAGGCCTGGTGGACAAGCTGGTGGAAGGTGAAGACCCTGTGGCCGCTGGCCTGGCTTACACCCGCGAACTGTTGGCTGCCGGTACCGCCGTGCGCCGCACCCGCGACATCGAGATCGCTGACAAGACCGCTGCACTGGCTGACCTGGAAGCACTGGCCATCGACACCGCCAAGAAGGCGCGTGGTCTGTTCTCGCCCATGAAGATCATCGAATGCGCCAAGGCTGCCGTGGAGCTGCCTTTTGACCAGGGCCTGGCCAAGGAGCGCGAGCTGTTCCTGCAGTGCCTGGAAAGCCCCCAGCGTCAGGGCCTGATCCACGCTTTCTTCGCCGAGCGTGAAACCGCCAAGATTCCCGAAGCCAAGGCTGCAGCACCCCGTCCGTTCAGCAAGCTGGCCATCATCGGTGGCGGCACCATGGGCGCTGGCATCACCGTGGCTGCGCTGGATGCAGGCTACCCTGTGATCATGATCGAGCGTGATGCCGAATCCATCGCCCGTGGTCAGGCCAATGTGGAGAAGGTTTACAACGGCCTGATCGCCAAGGGCCGCATGACCGAAGAAGGCAAGGCTGCCATCATGGCGCGCTACACCCCTTCGACCAGCTATGACGACCTGAAGGACGTGGACCTGGTGATCGAGGCGGTGTTCGAGGACCTGGAAGTCAAGAAGGCCGTGTTCAAGGAACTGGACCGCGTGTGCAAGCCCGGCGCTGTGCTGGCCACCAACACCTCCTACCTGGACATCGACGCGATTGCCGCTTCGACCAGCCGCCCCCAAGACGTGATTGGCCTGCACTTCTTCAGCCCCGCCAACATCATGAAGCTGCTGGAGATCGTGGTGCCTGCCAAGGTGTCCGCCGACGTCGTGGCGACAGCGTTTGAGCTGGCCAAGAAACTGAAGAAAGTGCCCGTGCGCGCTGGTGTGTGCGATGGCTTCATCGGCAACCGCATTCTGGCGGTGTACAAGCAGGCGGCCGACTACATCATGGAAGATGGTGCTTCGCCCTACGAAATCGACGAAGCCGTGCGCGGTTTTGGCTACCCCATGGGCCCCTTCCAAGTGACGGACCTGGCGGGTGGCGACATCGGCTGGGCCACGCGCAAGCGCCGCGCTGCCACCCGTGACCCCAAGGCACGTTATGTGGAAGTGGCAGACCGCGTGTGCGAGAACGGCTGGTTCGGTCAAAAAACCGGCCGCGGTTTCTACCTGTACCCCCAAGGTGCGCGCGTCGGTCAGCCTGACCCCGAAGTGCTGGCCATTGTGGATGCCGAGCGTGCCAAGAAGGGCGTGACACCACGCAAGTTCACCCCCGAGGAAATCCTGCGCCGCTACATGGCTTCCATGGTCAACGAGGGCGCCAAGGTGGTGGAAGAGGGCATCGCCCTGCGCCCCCTGGATGTGGACGTGACCTTCATCTCCGGCTACGGCTTCCCCCGCTACCGCGGTGGCCCCATGAAGTGGGCCGACATGCAAGGCCTGGACAAGGTGCTGGCAGACATCAAGGAGTTCGAGAAGGAAGATCCATTGTTCTGGAAGCCTGCTGCGCTGCTGGAGAAGCTGGTCGCCGAGGGCAAGAACTTCGACAGTCTGAACAAAGCGGCTTGAACCGCCACTTTGTGAAGAGGAAGGGGCTGTAAAGCCCCATCAGGGAGCGGCGGCTGTAGAGAGCCAAAGCCCGCAGCCGCCACGGCACTGCCCAGTGCCACTTACAAAGCGTAGCGGCCAGCGCTTGATACATCAGGTTTTCAAATAGAAAAGTATTTGAAACTCAATATGCAAAAGCGTTGGCAGCTATCAAAAACATTAACCGAGACATCACACACCATGCGCGAAGCCGTCATTGTTTCCACCGCCCGTACCCCGCTGACCAAGTCGCACCGCGGCGAATTCAACATCACGCCTGCTGCGCAGCTGGCCGCTTATTCGGTCAAGGCTGCGGTGGAGCGTTCGGGCGTGGACCCCGAAATGATCGAGGACCTGATTCTCGGCTGTGGCAACCCTGACGGTTTCCAGGGCCGCAACCTGGGCCGCCAGACCGTGCTGCGCGCCGAGTTGCCGCTGAGCATCGCCGGCACCACCATCACGCGCTACTGCGCCTCCGGTCTGCAGTCGATTGCGATTGCCGCAGGCCGCGTGGTGGCCGAAGGTGTGGACGCCATGCTGGCTGGTGGAGTGGAAACCATCTCGGGCATCCGTGCAGGCAACAACCTGCCCACCGACATGGACCCCTGGCTGGTAGAGCGCAAGCCCGAGTTGTTCATGGCCATGATCGACACCGCCGATGTGGTGGCCAAGCGCTACAACATCAGCCGTGAAGACCAGGACGCCTTCTCGCTGCTGAGCCAGCAGCGCACGGCCGCAGCCCAGGCCGCTGGCCTGTTTGACAACGAAATCATTCCTTGCGCCACCAAGATGGCCGAGAAGAACAAGGAAACCGGCGAAGTCACCTACCGCGACGTCGTGGCCACCAAGGACAACTGCAACCGCGCCAGCACCACGCTGGAAGGCCTGGCCAAGCTGGAGCCTGTGAAGGGCCCCGGCAACTTCATCACGGCGGGCAATGCCTCGCAGCTGTCCGATGGTTCCAGCGCCTGTGTGGTGGTGGAGGCCAAGGTGGCCGAGCGCCTGGGCCTGAAGCCCCTGGGTGCTTTCCGCGGCTTTGCCGTGGCGGGTTGCGAACCTGACGAGATGGGCATCGGCCCCGTGTTTGCCGTGCCCAAGCTGCTCAAGCGCCACGGCCTCACGGTGGACGACATCGACCTGTGGGAGCTGAACGAAGCCTTCGCTTCGCAAGCCCTGTACTGCCAGCGCCAGTTGGGCATTCCAACGGAGCGCCTGAACGTCAACGGCGGCGCGATCTCCATCGGCCACCCCTTTGGCATGACCGGTGCACGTCTGACCGGCCACATCCTGCTCGAAGGCCAGCGCCGCAAGGCCCAAGGCCAGCACGTGAAGTACGGCGTGGTGACCATGTGCATCGCCGGTGGCATGGGCGCAGCGGGCCTGTTTGAGATTTATTGATACCCCCTGAGTCGCTGCGCGCGGGGCGACCGCCTCGCGTCGGGGCGGCGGTGTCGCCTTAGGCCCTGGCTCGCTGTCTCTGGCCTCAGAGGCGGCTATGCAAGGGACAGTGCACAGGGATTAGGAATTACTGAGGAAAAAGCAATGGATTTGCAATTTACCCCCCAAGAACAAGCCTTCCGCGCGGAAGTGCAAGCCTTTCTGAAAGAAAAGCTCAGCCCCGAATTGGCCAACAAGGTCCGCGGCGGCCAAATCCTGAGCAAGCAGGATTTGCAGGGCTGGCACGACGTGCTCAACGAGCGTGGCTGGCTGGCGAACCACTGGCCTGAAGAACACGGCGGCCCAGGCTGGGGTGCGGTCGAGAAGTTCATCTTCGAAAACGAGTGCGCGCTGGCGGGCGCGCCTCGCCTGGTGCCCTTTGGCGTGAACATGCTTGGCCCCGTGCTGATCAAGTACGGCAATGAGCAGCAAAAAAAGCACTGGCTGCCCCGCATCCTGAACGGCGCTGACTGGTGGTGCCAGGGCTATTCGGAGCCCGGTTCGGGTTCTGACTTGGCCTCGGTCAAGACCACGGCGGTGCGCGATGGTGACCACTACATCGTCAATGGTCAAAAGACCTGGACCACGCTGGGTCAGCACGCCAACATGATTTTCTGCCTGGTGCGCACCAACAAGGACGTGAAGGCACAAGCGGGCATCAGCTTCTTGCTGGTGGACATGAACACCCCCGGCGTGGAAGTGCGCCCCATCATCACGCTGGATGGCGAGCACGAAGTCAACGAAGTGTTCTTCACCGACGTGAAGGTGCCCGTTGAAAACCTGGTGGGCGAAGAAAACAAGGGCTGGACCTACGCCAAGTACCTGTTGACTTATGAGCGCACCAACATTGCCGGCGTGGGCTTCTCGGTGGCTTCGCTGGAAAAGCTCAAAGTGGCTGCCAGCCGCACCATGTACAACGGCAAGCCCCTGTCGCAAGACCCGCTGTTTGCTGCACGCATGGCCAAGGTCGAGATCGACCTGGAAAACATGAAGACCACCAACCTGCGCGTGATCGCTGCCGTGGCTGGTGGCGGTGTGCCCGGTGCGGAAAGTTCCATGCTCAAGATCAAGGGCACTGAGATTCGCCAGGAAATCCTGTCGCTGATCCGCCGCGCCATGGGCCCCTACGCTGCACCGTTCGAAGAGGCCGCCATGCACGGCACCAACACCGAACCCACCGTGGGCCCTGAAGAGGCTTACTCGGCTGCCGCCGCCTACTTCAACTACCGCAAGCTGTCGATCTTCGGCGGCTCCAACGAAATTCAAAAGAACATCATCTCCAAGATGATCCTGGGCCTCTGATTCAGGCGAGGGAAGGAACAAGCACATGAACTTCGAACACACCGAAGACCGCCGCATGCTGGCGGACACCTTGAACCGCTTTGTCTCTGAGCAGTACGGTATCGAGCACCGCAACAAGATCGCCTACGGCGAAGAAGGCCACAGCGCTGAGCTGTATGCCCAATTTGCCGAGCTGGGTGCGATTGGTGCGCTGTTCAAGGAAGAAGATGGTGGCTTTGGCGGCGCAGGCTTTGACATCAGCGTGGTGTTTGAGTCGCTGGGCCGCGGCCTGGTGGCCGAGCCCCTGCTGGGCGCATTGGTCGTGGGCCAAGCCCTGGTCGCTGCAGGCACCGAGTCGCAAAAAGCCAAGCTGGAAGACATCGTGGCTGGTGGCGTGATCGCTGCACTGGCGCACGACGAGCCCGGCAGCCACTATGAGCTGAACAACGTCAAGACCACGGCGGCCAAGTCGGCCAATGGTTGGGTGCTGAACGGTGCCAAGGGTGTGGTGGCTTTTGGCGCCAAGGCTGATTTGCTGCTGGTATCGGCTCGCACTTCGGGCAACCAGTACGACCAGGACGGCATCAGCCTGTTCCTGGTGGATGGCAGCACAGCGGGCATCAGCAAGCGCAGCCTGCAGCGTTTTGAAGGCGGCCGTGTGGCAGAACTGGCGTTCGACAACGTGCAGCTGAACGCGGATGCCCTGCTGGGTGCAGAAGGCAAGGGCTTTGAAGTGCTGGAGCACATCAGCGGCTACGCACTGCTGGCACTGGCGGCTGAATCTGTCGGCGCCATGGACGTGGCCAAGCAGCACACCCTGGAATACCTGCAGACCCGCAAGCAGTTCGGCGTGGCGATTGGTACGTTCCAAGCCCTGCAACACCGCATGGCCGATGTGCTGCTGGAAGTGGAACAGGCCCGCTCGGCCGTCATCAACGCCGCAGATGCCATCGACAATGCCCAAGGCGCAGCCAAGCAAAAGGCACTGTCGGCAGCCAAGTACACCGTGGGCTACGTGGGCACTCAAGTGGCGCAAGAGAGCATTCAGTTGCACGGCGGTATTGGCATGACCTGGGAGCTGCCTTTGGCGCACTATGCCAAGCGCCTGGTCATGATCGACCACCAGTTCGGTGACGAGGACCACCACCTGGCGCGCTTTATCGCACTGGGCCAGCAAGCCTGAGCAGCGTGAGGGCAGGGCCTTGGCCCTGCCATGTCGAATGGCCCTTGTCCTGCTTTTGGCAGGCGAGGGCTGCGTCAGTTTGAAAAAGCCAACACATAGAACAGGCCAAGGAGATACGCTGTGACAGAAGCATTGCTGATTCGCCAGGAGGGTGGGGTCCTCATCCTCTCCAACAACAACGTGGCGGCGCGCAACGCGCTTTCGCCCGAGTTTTATGCCGCTGTCACAGCAGCACTGACCAAGGCCGCACAAGACCCCAGCGTGGGCGCCATCATCCTCACAGGGGAAGGTGGGCACTTCTGCGCCGGTGGTGATTTGCGCCAGCTGGCCAAGCGCCGTGAGCTGCCCATGCAAGAGCGCCGCGAAAAGCTGGAAGGCTTGCACAACCTGATTCGCGCTGTGCGCGACTGCCCCAAGCCCGTGATCGCCGCGGTGGAAGGCGCAGCCGCTGGCGCTGGCCTTTCGCTGGCCTTGGCGTGTGACATGCTGGTGGCGGCCAAGAACAGCGTGTTCTCGGTGGCCTATGTGAAGGTGGGCCTGACACCCGATGGCGGTGCCACGGCCTTCCTGGCGGAGTTCGTCTCACGCCAAGTGCTGACCGAGCTGTGCCTGACCGGCGAACGCATCAGTGGCGAGCGACTGCATGCGCTGGGCGCTGTCAACCGCCTGGCTGAGCCCGGCGAAGCCGTGGCTCAGGCCATGCAGCTGGCGCAGCAGGTGGCCCAGGGGCCGGAGCTGGCCATGTCGCGTATCAAAGAGTTGTGCCGCCAAGCGCCCTACAACGATCTGGAGCAGCAGCTGGAGCTGGAAGCACAGTACATGGTGCGCTCGCAAGAGAGTGAAGAGTCGCGCGAAGGCATTGGCGCTTTTCTCGAAAAGCGCAGCCCCAATTTCCGCCCCGGTGCCCAGGCACCTGCTGCGGAATAGGACAGACCCCAAGACAGATCAACCAAGCTCAGGGAGACAAGAGCGATGACTACAACTACATTGCCCGAAGGCATGGACTTTCCGCTGGAAGGCGTGCGCGTACTGGACTTGTCGCGCGTGTTCGCTGGCCCTTTGTGCGGCCAGGTGCTGGCGGACTTTGGCGCTGAAGTGATCAAGGTGGAGCACCCCGCCCGCGGAGACGACACCCGCGACTGGGGCATGCGTATCGGCAAGACCGAAACCACCTACTACAACAGCATGAACCGCAACAAGCGTTCGGTCACGCTGGATCTGCAAAGCGCCGAAGGTGTGCAGATCATTTATGACTTGCTGCCGCAGTTTGACGTGGTGATTCACAACTTCAAGCACGGCGGTGCCGACAAGCTGGGGCTGGGCTATGAAAAGCTCAAATCCATCAAGCCCGACCTGATTTACTGCAGCGTGGCTGGCTACAACAGCGACACCCCCGAGGCCAAGCGCCCCGGCTATGACCTGGTGATTCAGGCCGAGGCCGGGCTGATGGCCATCAACGGCGAAGAAGGTACGCC
>JAEYRT010000259.1 GCA_023435325.1 Pseudomonadota bacterium
CTGGCTGGACGACAAGGGCCAGGTGCAAGTGAACCGCGGCTTCCGCATCCAGCACAGCATGGCCATTGGCCCTTACAAGGGCGGCATCCGTTTCCACCCCTCGGTGAACCAGTCCGTGCTGAAGTTCCTGGCGTTCGAGCAGACTTTCAAGAACGCACTGACCACATTGCCCATGGGCGGCGGCAAGGGCGGCTCCGACTTCGACCCCAAGGGCAAGAGCCCTGCCGAAGTCATGCGCTTCTGCCAGGCCTTCGTGCAGGAGCTGTTCCGCCACGTGGGCCCTGATACCGACGTGCCCGCCGGTGACATCGGCGTGGGCGGCCGTGAAGTGGGCTTTATGGCCGGCATGTACAAGAAGCTGTCCAACAGCGCCGCTTGCGTGTTCACCGGCAAGGGCCTGACCTTCGGTGGCTCGCTGATCCGCCCTGAAGCCACCGGCTACGGCACGGTGTACTTTGCCGACGAAATGCTCAAGACCCGTGGCAAGTCTTTCCAGGGCCTGACCGTGTCTGTCTCCGGCTCCGGCAATGTCGCGCAGTACGCCGTCGAGAAAGCCATGCAGCTGGGCGCCAAGGTGGTGACGGTGTCCGACTCCTCCGGTACCGTGTATGACAAGGACGGCTTCACCACCGAGAAGCTGGCCATCCTGATGGACATCAAGAACAACAAGTATGGCCGCGTGAGCGACTATGCCGCCCAGGTGCCTGGCGTGGAATTCCTGCCCGGCGTTCGCCCCTGGGGCATCAAGGCGGATGTGGCCCTGCCTTGCGCCACCCAGAACGAGCTGGACGAAGCCGATGCCAAGACCCTGATCGCCAATGGCGTACTGTGCGTGGCCGAAGGCGCGAACATGCCTTCCACCAATGAAGCGGCCAAGGCCTTTGAAGCGGCTGGCGTGCTGTACGCACCTGGCAAGGCATCGAACGCCGGTGGTGTGGCCACATCGGGTCTGGAAATGTCCCAGAATGCTGGTCGCCTGAGCTGGACGGCTGAAGAGGTGGACACCCGCCTGCTGCAAATCATGCAAGGCATCCATGCTGCCTGCCTGAAGTACGGCAAGCGCGAAGACGGCACCGTGAGCTACATCGATGGCGCCAACATTGCCGGTTTTGTGAAGGTGGCAGAAGCCATGCAGGCCCAGGGCGTCATTTGAGCTCCGGCATTTCAAGAAAGTACAAAAAAGGGGCTTCGGCCCCTTTTTCTTTTTGCTCCAAAACCACGTGAACATTCATCCATCAGGCTTTAAAAGCTACCAATATCCTAGCAAATCAGTGGTTACACAAAGCAGGCTATAAACACGGCCTCCGAGCTATCGCGGCAGATGCCGCCGGTAGCTTTTTGCTTTTTGAGATTGCTAGATATCGTGATTTTCTCTCTGAACAAGACCGTGGCCGCCGTGGGCCTGATTGCTGCTTCCACCGCTGCCGTGGCAGACACCTCCAGCGTGAGCGTGTACGGCCGTATCGACACTTCGATCGCTTCGGTCAAGACCGGCAATGAACGCACCAGCCAGCTGAACAACGGCGGCTCCTATTTCGGCTTCAAGGGCGTGGAAACCTTGGGCAGCGGCATGAAAGCCGGCTTCATCCTGGAAAGCGGCTTTGCCTCCGACACCGGCACAACCGCAGCCAACGGCAGCTTCTTTGACAATCGCAGCGAACTGTTTCTGGCCGGCAGCTTCGGCACTGTGCGCCTGGGCCGCTTCCTGAACCCTTCCTACTACGCCGTGGCTGACCGTGCCAGCTTGCACAATGAAGACTACGGCATCACCTACGACCAGCTCTATCAGGACATTGGCAATGTGTCCAACCGCCTGGCTTACACCTCGCCCGTGATGCATGGACTGACGCTGGAGTCGTCTGTCAGCTTCCACGAACGTGATGCTGAAAACCAGGGCAAGAATGCCTATGACCTGGCTGCCAACTATGACCGCGGCAACTGGTCGTTTGGCGCTGGCTACGGCGAGCATGGCAATGACACGCAATATGCACTGCGCGCCACCTGGACACAAAATGCCTGGACCCTGTCCGGCTACCACCAGCGTGCCGAAGTGGAAGGTGAAAAGATTGATGTGACCCGCGCTGCTGTGGCCTACGCCATCGGTGCCGGTGAAATCCACGCCAACTTTGGTCGTGCCAATGGCGAAGGCAAGGCTGCGGCCAACCAGTGGACCGTGGGCTACAACCATCACCTGAGCAAGCGCACCAAGGTCTACGCGTTCTACAGCCAAGTGCAGAACAAACGCGGCGCGGCTTTTGGCGATGACCTGAACAGCAACGAAGACCGCAAGTCCGTGTCTGTGGGTATCCGCCACAACTTCTAAGCCCGACACGGCCTGAACCACCAAAGCGATCCTTCAGGGATCGCTTTTTTTATGGCTGCCCGCGTTGTCCGCGCAGCCGGGCTGCATCGCACCAGCGCTGTGCCACCTTGGGGGTGGTGATGCAGACCGCCTCATGCGTGACCGTGGTGACGGCACGCTCCAGCAATTGGATGTCCGCTTCATGCTGGCGCGCCACATGTGGATCTTCAAAAAAGATGGCGCGCTGGCAGCGGCGCTCCAGCACCAAATCGGCAATTTGCGCATCGCCACCCAAAGGGCCGCTGTTGTAGCGGTCCACCCAAGGCTTGTCAGCGGGCCAGCCTTTGCTCCACGCCAGCTCATTGAGACGCTGTCCTGTCGTGCCGGTGCCCACCCGGCGTTTGAAGCGCGACAGCAACTCGAAGTTGCTTGCCGCGAACTCCAGCATGGCGGGCTTCATGGCGTCGTGGGCAATCAGCGCCACAGTCTGGTTTTCATAATCGTGGAAACGATCGGCATTGCGATCCCGCGCCAGGCCTGCATGCATGCGTTCCATCTCGATCCAGTCCCGCGCACTGGCGACCGTGGACAAAAACGGTTTGCCGTGAATCACGCACTGACGTTTCAATGCCAATGCCTCGGGGAAGATGGAGGAAGGGTCGACCGGATCGGTCAGATAAATGGCGCCATCCAGCGTTCGTTCTTCACCCATGCCGACCACTTCTGCCACCAGCTTCATCAATCCGCCTTCACGGCCGTAGGGGTAACGTACCAGTCCGGGGTAGCGGTGCAGCATATCGGCAGCAGCAATCGCATCGTAGGTGCGGCCCACGGCATGCAGGCCCAGATTCAATTCACGAATGCCGGACTCGCACGCGCGCAGCAAGGCAAACAAAGCAGCGTCTTCGGTCTGGTGGTGGAGGCGGTTGGCAGCAAGCCCCAAAAGCATGGTCACGGGTATCCTTCACAACAGTGCACAAGGTCATGTGCACAGGGGCGTGCACACTCAGCAGCAAGCATAGACCCAAATCCAAGCAGCCCCTTGAAGCGGCACCACCTCCGGCAACAGAGGCTGGCAGCAAGGATGCAGGACGGCACACAGTCAGCGCAGGGCAATGTACGAACAAAGCGACACCACGCTCTGGCGGTTCTGCTAGCCTCGGACTGCCGCCGACAAGCGGCTCTTTCTTGCTGCTTTCCCCTTTCTACCGTGTCCGTTTCTCCTGTTTCCACTGCCACGCCCGTCGCGGTCATGTCGCCGGTCTTCATCATTGTGCTGCTGGCGCTGCTGCTGGGTTTTCAGCCGCTAACCACCGATCTATACCTGCCAGCCCTGCCTTTGCTGGCGCAGCAGCTCGACGCCACGGTGGTGCAAACCCAGGCCACGTTCTATGCGTTGATTTTGGCTTTTGGTTGCTCGCAACTGGTCTGGGGCCCGCTGTCTGACCGTTTTGGCCGGCGCCCTGTCCTGCTCGCCGGCATTGGCCTGTATGTGCTGGCGGCCCTGGGTTGCGTGATGGCGCCCAGCATGGAGGCACTCATCGCCCTGCGCTGCCTGCAAGGCGCAGCCATGGGGGCCGTGGTCATGGCCGCACGTGCCATCGTGCGTGACCTGTACCAACCGGTGGAAGGCGCACAGGTCATGTCCAAGGCGCTTTCGGGTCTGGGCGTGCTGGCCTGTGCCAGCCCCATCATCGGCAGCTGGCTGGCAACCCAGCTGGGTTGGCGCTCCACCATGGCTGCACTGGCCGTGGTGGGCCTGGCAGCCTGGCTGCTGGTGTGGCTGCGTTTTCGTGAAAGCGTGCAGCACTGCAATGTCCAGGCACTTCAGCCCCGGCTGCTGCTGAGCAGCTGGTCGCACATCCTGCGCCACCGTACGTTCCAGGCCTATACCGCCACCACAACCTGCTCTTATGGCGCACTGGTGGTGTTTCTCACTGCATCACCATTCGTCTTCATGGAGGTGCTGGGCTGGACACCCGCACAAGTGGGTTGGTTGCTGGCTGCCAATGGCGTGGTCTATATCGGAGGAACCATGCTGTGCCGCCGCCTGTTGGTGCGCATGGGGGTGCGCCACACGGTGGCAGTGGCCGGAGCACTTGCCGTGCTGTGCGCCATGCTGCTGCTGGTCCTGGCACTGGCAGACGTGCGCAACGGTCTGGCCTACGCAGGTGTCTGCCTATTGTTTCCGATCACCCACGGTATCCAGCAGCCCTGCGGACAAAGCGGTGCTGTCAGTGCTTTTCCCCAAGCGGCAGGCATGGCATCGGCCCTGAACGGTTTCATCATGATGGTGTTTGCCTTTGGGACTGGCCAGGTGCTGGGCCGTAGCTTCAATGGCACTGTGTACCCCTTGGTTTTCGGCTTGGGCTTCTGGTGTCTGGCTGCAGCCTTGGCATCATGGACCCTGGTGCGCCGCCATGGCGACCCCGGCAGCCATTAGCGCCCTGGTGGCTGCCGCCCGGTTTGAACTGTTAGCCCTGCCCTGATCTTGACTGCCTCCACTTCTTCTTTGCCCTGCATTGCGATTGCAGGCCCCACCGCTTCCGGCAAAACCAATGGTGCACTGGCATTGGCTGCCGTACTGGCACAGCGCGGCCAAGCCTGCGAAATCATCAGTGTGGACTCGGCCTTGGTCTATCGTGGCATGGACATTGGCACCGCCAAACCCACGCCTGAAGAGCAAGCGGCCGTGCCGCACCACCTGATCGACATCCTCGATCCCCTGCAGTCCTACAGCGCGGCCGAATTTGTGCAAGACGCCCAGCGCTTGGTGGACGAAATCCGTGCACGCGACGCAATTCCACTGCTGGTGGGCGGCACCATGCTGTACTTCAAAGCCCTGTTCGATGGCATCGACGAGATGCCTGCGGCAGACCCCGAAGTGCGAGCCCGGCTCGATGCACAAGCGGCAGAAATCGGCTGGCCCGCCATGCATGCAGAGCTGGCCAAGGTCGATCCTGAAACCGCTGCACGCTTGGCGCCCGGCGACAGCCAGCGTATCCAGCGTGCACTGGAGGTGTGGCATGTCTCTGGCCAGCCTTTGTCACATTTTCATCAAGCAAAAAAACGAGCGGCTGACGCAGGCCCCGCCTTCGTTTGCACGCTGTTTTCCTTGGAGCCCAGTGACCGCGCCTGGCTGCATGCGCGCATTGCGCAGCGCTATGAGGCCATGCTGGACGCTGGTTTCATCGATGAAGTCAAAGCTTTGCGCACACGTGGCGACTTGAACCCCGACCTGCCCAGCATGCGCTGCGTGGGCTATCGCCAGGTCTGGGAAGAATTGGACTGGCAAGCACGCAAAGGCACGCCCGAGATCAATCTGCACCTGGTGCGCGAAAAAGGCATTGCGGCCACACGCCAACTGGCCAAGCGCCAAATCACATGGCTGCGCAGCATGCCCCAGCGCCACACCATTGCCTGCGACGATCCGCTAGCCACCATGCACCTGGTGCAAGCAGCCTTGGCCGTGGTCCTGGCTGCCCAAACCAAGGTCTGAGCTTGCAATACCCGGTGCAGACTAAGTTCTGACACATGGCACACTCAGGTCTGCCCTAGCATGCAGACAACCACCCATCAGGAGTCTGCATGTCTTTTCGCTTCTCTGTGTTCTCCTTTCGTGTGCGCGCCCTGTTTGGCTTTGCATTGCTGGGCCTGCTCAGTGGTTGCGCACCCAACGGCTACTACCAGCCCACGGAAAATTCCGCCAGCCAGAAAAGCGGTGTGTCCGTGTTTGGCGAGATCGACACCAGTGTCGTGCACACCCGATGACCCGCTGAGCCATTGCGATACAGCCTGACCAAAGCTATCGCCGCAACACCGGCATAAGGTGCTGCGTTATGATCACCCTTAGCTGCTCCCTGTGTGGAGCAGTTTCACGTTATCGGTGCCCTACGGCAGATTCTGGCCACGGGTTAAACGGGAAACAGGTGCGACGCACGCCAACGCGTGTCTTCTATGCCTGTGCTGCCCCCGCAACGGTAAATGCGATTAACTGTGTCATCAAACCACTGGAGCCTGCCGCTCTGGGAAGGGGACACAGCTTGTCTGCCACAGACAACGCATGAGCCCGGAGACCGGCCGAGACGTACTCAGACGGATTTGCTGCGGGGTGGCAGCGACGGCGCGCGTGGCACGCATTCACAACCCCTTCTTTGCAGACAAATTCAGGTTTTAACGCCATGGATTGTGGGGACGCGAACCATGGCCTGATAGGTTTCGTCATGTCATTCCGTCTTTCGCCCAGCACTGTTGCTGTGGCCACCGCCTTGTCTTTCTGGGGCCTGCATGCCAGCGCCCAGGAAACTGTCAGCGAACCAGTATTAGTGTCTGCAACACGCATCGACATGCAGGACACGGACGCGCCCTACGCCTCCGAAGTGCATACCCGCGAACAGATCAGCCGCTCTGGCGCGCACTCGCTGTTCGACTATCTGTCACAGCAAAGCTCTTTGCAGATCACTCCGCAGTGGGGCAATCGCCATGCGCCCAATGTCACCATGCGCGGCTTTGGTGAAGATGGGCACCAAAACGTAGTGATTACGGTCAACGGACGCCGCCTGAACAACATCGACAACGTTCCTGCGCTGATCGGTGCCATTTCCTTGCGTGACATAGAACGCATTGAAATCACCAAGGGCAGTGGCGCCGTGATGTATGGAGACGGTGCCACTGCTGGCAGCATCCAGATTTACACCAAGGCCCAGAATGCTGCGAGCCTGGACATCTACGGCGGCAGCCACGGCCAGCGTGGTGCCGTGGCCTCCCTGGGGTTGGTCAAGGACAGGTTTGACCTTTCCGTGACGGCAGACCACAGCAAGACCGGTGGTTTCAGCGCTACAGACTCCACAGGGCACAAGGATGCAGGTGAAGCCAATACCTGGCGTGTTGCCGGTACCGTAAAGCTGACAAACGATATGCAGGCAGACGTCGAGCTGGGTGCCTCCCGCATCGACAACCGTTTTCCCAATGGCCTGACTGCCGAAGCATTTGCTGATCATCCTGGCCAAAGCAATGGCCTGCCTTACCCACGCCAGGTGGCAGACAACCAGTACTGGGGGCTGGGGCTGCAATACCAGTTGCAGCCGCACTGGAAGCTCCACGCGCGCCACCATCGTGAAGACAAGGAAAGCAGTTACGACAGCTTCACCTACGCGGGCTACACCAATGAATACCAACAGCAGTCCAATGAAATCGCCCTGCAGTTTCAGCGGGACGCCTGGGTCCTGAACGCCGGTGTGCAAAGCCATGAGGGCGAGCGCTGGTCTTTTGGCAGCCTGATGCGCAAAGACCACTTGGGCGGTTTCATCCATGCCCAGTACATGCTGGAAGATCTGACGCTTGCCGCTGGCTTGCGCCGTGAGCGCGTGCGCTACCACCACAGCTCTGCTTGGCAAGCGGGTTCCAGCCAGCAGGAATATCTGACGTCCTGGGAACTGGGCGTCAACCAGCGCCTGTCGGAACAGCTTTCCGTCTTTGCCAATTACAGCGACGCTTTTGCAACGCCAGACATCGACCGTTTTTTTGACTACAACACCAACCGCTTTACCGGTTTTGGCGAAGCCACCAAGAGCCGCTCTTTCACCCTGGGTCTCAACCACACGGGAAACAGCCACCGCCTCAAGGCTTCAGCCTTCTACGCCAGATTGCATGACGAGATCTATTTCGACCCGATGTCTGGCCTGAATGGCAATCTGGAGCAGTCACACAAATACGGCATCGAGGTGCACAACCAGTGGCAACTCTCGCCCCGCCAGCAACTGAGCGTGAACTATGCCTGGACCCGAGCCAAGATTGACAAGGAGTCTCAAGGCGGCAGCGACTATGGCGACAAACAGGTCCCCGGCGTGCCACGCCATAGTGTGACCCTCGGCTGGAATTTGCGTGTGGCAGACAAAGGCCATTTGCAGCTTTCACACACCTGGCGCAGCAGCCACTGGGCCATTGGCAACTTTGGCAATGACCCCGCATTCAGACAGGCGACCTACAGCGCCACGGATGTGTCATACCGCCATCAGCTGCATCGACATATAGAGCTGTATGCCGCCGTTCACAACCTTTTCGATCAGGCCAATAGCGTGGCGGTAAAGAACTGGCAGTACGTGCTGTATCCCAGCAACTTTGAACGCAGCTTCAAGCTGGGTGCACGCATCAGCTTCTAAGAGCCACCAACGCCACCCAGCAGATCGAAGATTTGCGATTGAGACAGGGCGAAACAACGACGTATCAAGGGTAGCGTTAGCGACACTCAAGCCTGTGACTTGCCTGCCATCCACCTTGATGGACAGGCCTTGCCGCAGAAAAACACAACCCGCAGAGCTTGCGCTGCTGCGGGTTGTGTGCGTTCCAGTTCCTGTCCGTGATTTATTCGCCGTGGACCACGATCTCTTGGTTCACTTCATCGTGGATCTGCTGCATGCGCATCGATGGAGCAGCGCCCGCCAGACTCACCAGCACGATGGCAATCGAAGAGAAGATGAAACCAGGCACGATCTCGTACAGGTTCAACCAGCCATACTGCTTCCAGACCAGCACGGTCACAGCGCCCACAATCATGCCTGCCAGCGCACCGTTGCGGGTCATGCGCTTCCAGAGCAGTGACAGCAGCACGATGGGACCAAACGCCGCACCAAAACCGGCCCAGGCATAGCTCACCATGCCCAACACCTTGGAGTTGGGGTCCTGCGCAATCACGATCGCGATCACGGCAATCACAAACACCATGGCACGGCCAAACCACACCAGTTGCTTTTCGCTGGCCGACTTGTGCAAGAAGGTTTTGTAGATGTCTTGTGTCAAAGCGCTGGAGCACACCAGCAACTGGCAGGACAAGGTAGACATCACCGCCGCCAGCACCGCTGCCAGCAGCACACCGGCCACCCAGGGGTTAAACAGCAGCTTGGCCACTTCCAGAAACACTGTCTCGGCGTTGGCATTCACGACACCTGCAATCTCAGGGCGTGCACCAAAGAAGGCAATGCCGAAAAAGCCCACGGCCACCGCTCCGCCCAGGCACAAGATCATCCACGTCATGCCAATGCGGCGGGCATTGGGAATGGTCTTGACCGACTCTGCCGCCATAAAGCGCACCAGAATGTGTGGCTGGCCACAATAGCCCAGCCCCCAGGCCAGCAATGAGATGATGGCGATCATGTCCAGCTTGCCAAGCATGTCGAAGGCACCTGCACGCGTGGCTTCAATCACACTGGCGGATGCCATCACACCACCATCGGCGTAAATCACCATCAGCGGCGCCAGGATCAGTGCCGTGATCATCAAGGCGGCCTGAATGGTGTCAGTCCAGCTCACGGCCAGAAAGCCACCGATGAACACATAGGCCATGGTCGCCAATGCGCCCACCCACAGCGCAGTCTGGTAATCCATACCGAACATGGATTCAAACAAACGGGCTCCCGCCACCACACCCGAGGCGCAGTAGATAGTGAAGAACACCAAGATCACCAGGGCGGTGACGATGCGCAGCAAGTTGCTCTTGTCTTCAAAGCGGTTGGTGAAATAGTCAGGCAGCGTCAGCGCATTGCCCACCTTCTCGGTATAGACACGCAAACGCGCCGCCACAAAGCGCCAGTTCAGCCAGGCCCCCATACACAAACCAATGGCAATCCACGCTTCGGACAGCCCCGAGAGAAACACCGCACCCGGCAGGCCCATCAGCAACCAGCCGCTCATATCCGAGGCGCCTGCGGACAAGGCCGTTACCACACTGCCCAGACTGCGCCCGCCCAGGATGTAATCGGAAAGATTGGTAGTGGCGCGATAGCCCATCCAGCCGATCAGCAGCATGCCGACCAGATAAATGGCAAACGTCACCAGCGTTGGTGTGTTGGCAGTCATTCGTATCTTTCCTCCAGAGTGTTATGCATGGCAGGAGGCCCGCACGCGCTCCGCCACCCAGTCGCCATAGCAACGGCAACCCACCCACATTCCGCCCTGACAACAGGGCGGCAAGGAATCCGAACGGAGGCACACACTTGCCTCGTGCGCCATGGTTGGCAACTGTGTGCCAACCTCAGCGCAAACCCTCGATTGGAACAGGTGTTGCCAAACAACTGCGGATTTACCGGCTATGCCTGCTCTTGCCCGTGGGGATTGGGGCACTGCCCATGCTGACACCAGCAGCCCTCAAAGCACATTGCATGGCAGATTTCGGTACAGTCATGCCCCTTCACCCACCTGCGCCGCATAACGCTCGAGAAAATTCCCATGACCCAAGATTACGACCGCTTCAACGAACTCAAGAAGATCGAGCTGTGTGAGCCATGCGCCGGCATCCAGCGCAACTGGCGCAAAGCGCCTGGTCACTTCGAACTGACCCAGGGCAGCAACTACAAGCGCGAGCGTGCCACCGGAATTGTCACCATCACCCGCTATGTGTGCGAACGTTGCGGCACCAACTGGGAATACGAAAACGACAAGAACAACATGCACGCAGGCTGGTCAGTGACAGGCCGTCGCTCCTGAGCAATATCCATAGCTATCCAGGCTTTCTGCGTGGGCCTGACCGCCTTAAAACACACTTAGATTTCCGCGGTCTGGAGATCAGAAACAGCGCCTAGAACCCGGCTCCGGGCTGGCTCAAATAGATTTTTTCCGCCGCTGTACTCTGGCGCCCCAAGATGGCATTGCGATGAGGAAAGCGGCCAAACTCCTCAATCACATCGCGGTGTCTGTATGCATAGTCCAGTGTCTGTGCAAAGAAGTCGCGCAGCTCCGGAGGGGATTCCTGATGCAGTTGCTCAAAAGCCACCACACTGCTTTCTTGCAAAGCGGCGTCTTCCGCATGCTCCAATGGCAGGTACAAGAAAATGCGGGCCATGGTTGGAATGGACTCATCCACATCCCAGCCCAGTTCAATGCCTTTGAGCGCCAGCGTACGTGCCCTGGCATCTCCGGCAAAACTCTTGGGGGTGTTGCGATAGGCGTTGCGTGTGAACTGGTCCAGCACGATCAGGACAGCCAGCAGTCCCAATGGCTGCTCCATGGCCTCCCCGTCTAACTTGCCTGCCAGCGCCTCCTGCAACAGCCCACCGAACAAAGTACGTATTTCTTCATCCGTTTCTTCGGACTTGCTGAACCACAAGCTCTGGCGCGAACGTGCAGTTGCATTCGTTGGCATCTCGGCCCCCAGCCAGAACTCCAGCACCTGTGACAGGCGTGGGTCCAACGCATGTGCAATCGGCAAGGACAGAGGCTTGGAGGTGTCAGACATGGGGACTCCCTTTTTCAATGGTGGGCACACCTCGAGCAAGAGGCACAGATGCGTCCGATGGTGCACGCCATACAGTGAAAGATCAAGCCAGGGGTTGCCAAAGCTCTTCGTCAGTCCATGACCTGATCGGCCACGCCCCTGCCTCTATCGCTTGGCAGCATTGCATCTTTGCTGCCTGCACCGCACTGCCATCAAACCATCCTGAGCGCCGCTGCTTCACCGAAATACGGGAGGCATCGGCCTTTCATGGCACTGCATCCACTACCAGATAACGGCGCATCAAATCGAAAAAACTCTCGTAAAAATTGCTGCTGGTGACTGTCTCGCTGCCAATTTTGATCATCGAATCATGGC
>JAEYRT010000261.1 GCA_023435325.1 Pseudomonadota bacterium
GGCCAGCACCGTGGCCTTGTTTTTTCAGCGTCACCCGCGCATGCGTGCCGACGCCCATTGATCATGGAACGACCGCAAGTTCAAGGGAGCGGCGCGCTCAAGGTGCCGCTATGGCTGCTGGTGCTGGTTACCCTGAGCGGCACCATGGCGATGCACATCTTTGTGCCAGCCCTGCCGGTGGCTGGCAATGCGCTGGGCGCCCTGCCTTCAGGCATGCAGCAAACCATCACGCTGTACGTGCTGGGTCTGGCCGTGGGCCAGTTGATTTACGGTCCGCTGTCCGACACCCTGGGGCGCCGTCCCACCTTGCTGGTCGGACTGGCCTTGTACCTGCTGGGCAGCGTGCTGGCATTGTGCGCACCGACGCTGCAGTGGCTCGTAGGCGCACGCCTGCTGCAAGCCCTGGGTGGTGCTGCCGGCATTACTTTGGGGCGTGCAATTGTGCGCGATACCTCCGCGCCGGAACGGGTGACCAAAGATCTGGCATTGCTCAATCTGCTGACCTTAGTGGGGCCAGGCCTGGGGCCGATCATTGGTGCATATCTGGCCGACCACCTGGGGTGGCGTTCCATTTACCTCTTCCTGGTGCTGATGGCCTGTGCCATGGTCGGTTGCGCATGGCGTTTGCTGCCCGAGACACATCTGCAGCGCCAACCTCTGGGTGTCAGGCGTATCGCGACCGATTACGTCAACTTGCTACGCAACCGCCGCTTTGCGGCTTTCATGCTGGGTGGTGCGTGTTCCACCACTGCCTTGTATCCGTACCTGGCCACCGCACCCTATATCGTGCACGATCAGCTGGGTCTACCCATCAGCATGGTGGGTTGGTTTGCGGCCAGCACCATCGTGGGCGCCAGTCTGGGCACCATGACCACGCGCAAGCTGGCTGGCAAAGTGGCGACTGAACGGTTCCTGTATGTAGGGGCTGGCATGGGCCTAAGCCTGGCAATCGTCTTCCTGATCGTGCAGCTGATGGGGTGGATGACGGCAGCCATGCTGCTGGCCATTACCGTCACCATGACTTTTGGCGCCGGGCTGGCTGGTCCGGCAGCGCTGTCCCGAGCGCTGGCATCGTCACCGAATCTGGCAGGCGCGGCTGCCGGTTTTTACGGTTTCAGCCAGATGGCCATGGGAGCCCTAGGCACCAAAATGGTCGGCTGGGGTGAGATACCTGCAGTGGCTTGCGCTTTGAGTCAGATGGCCTTCACCGCTGTCGCACTGTGCAGCTATTGCTATGCCGTGCGCCAGCCGATGTCCGGGCAGAGTCATCAGGGTTGACGGCGAATACTCCAGGCCACGACAGCGGCCAGAAAGAGCAGGATGCCTGCGCTGCCAAAGGCGACCCAGTGGGTGTGATGGGTTTCATACCCCCAGCCGCCCAGCCAAGAGCTGATCATGGCGCCGACTTGGTGACCCAAATAGGCCCAGCCATACAGCACACCGACTTTCTTGACACCGTACACATCGGCCAAGATGGCTGAGGACAAGGCAATGCTGCCGGCCCAGACTACACCGCCCACGGCGGCGACGCCATACAGCTGCCAGCTCGCGGCAGCCAGCAGCAAGCCAAAGAAACCCAACCCACGCACGCCGTAGATGACGCTGAGCAGCTTGCGGCGTTCCACCTTGTCGGCAATCCGGCCCAGCACCATGGTGCTGGGGATGGCCACCAGACCTATCAGGCCAATGCCCAAGGCGCTGGTGTTGGCATCAAAGCCGTGGTCCAGCAGCATGGGCATGCAGTGTGTGCCCATCAGGTTCATGCTGAAGCCACAGGCGAAAAGTCCGAACGTCACCTTCAGGAAGGTGGGCGCACGCATGGACTGCCATACGCTCAAGTCGGCACCCGGTGCAGGGCGGGCAGCGTTTGCACTGCCATGCTCACCAGTCAGCGGCGCATCCGCATGCTCTGGAGCGTTGTCGCGCACTACCCATAAAGCCATGGGGACGGTGATAAGCGTGAAAAGAGCGGCAAAACCCAGCAGTGTCTGCTGCCAGCTCCAGTGTTGCAGCGCCCAACCTAGGGCGGGTGTCATAACGGCAATGCCAGCCATGGAGCCTGTGGATAGAAAGAACAGTGCCATGCCCCGGCGGCGATTGAACCAGCGGCTGATAACGGCGGTCAGCGCCACAGGGCTGGTAAAAGCGGCTCCGACGGACATCCATACGCCAAAGCTCCAGAAAATGCCTGCTGCACTGCGGGTGTTCACTGCCCAAAGCGTGGATGCAAGCATGATGGCAGTGCCCAGCAACAATACGTAGCGCGTACCTATGCGACCCACCAGCCAGCCTGCCAGCGGCATGGCAAGGCCATAACACAGCATGCCAATGGCAATAATGCCGGACAGCAGGCTGCGGCTGAAACCCAGGTCCTGCGTCATTGGCAGGAATAACGGACCGATACCCAGGCGCATGCCTACGGTTAAAAGCGTGAGGATGGTGGCCGCAGCCACGATGTTCCAGCCAAAGTACCAACCGGAAAAATTACGTGATGTCATTCTTATCAAGCTCCCTGATCCATGGCGGACTGCTTGCAGTTTCCGTCATGCGAATGGCTGGCATCCTAGGCCATGCCAGAGAAGCTGTATGTCACAAGCACGCAGGGTTGGAAAACAATTGATAGCTGTCAGGGCTTGCTGGTATTGCCTTAGAGGCTAATTTGGTTGTTGTTATCTGTTTCGGTGCAGGTTGCCACCAGCGCTTGCGTCCACTGCTGAACCATCTGGGGATCCAATTCCAAGGCCGGTCGGTCATACAAATCTTGAGGTGCAGGCTTGCTCCAGTGCAAGTCCACCCCCGCAGGCATCAGTTGCTGATGGCCCATGCGCGTACCGTACAGCTGCTCTAGTGCAGACTGCGCTGCGGAGGCAATGGAAGACAAACCGATGGCGCGCCGTGATGTCTGGGAGGTGGCTTGCAGTTCCAGCAGCAGGCGCGCGGCATGCGTGCGAGCATGATCAGGCAGTGCCAAGGCAGCCTGCCGTGCACGTTGTCGAAGCTCCTGATCCAAACTTTGCGACCAAGCAGGTTGGCCCATTGCCAGCAAGCAGACCGCAGTAAGAACAGACAAGGTGTAACGCATAGAAAAGCTGGATGTGAGCCGAGAACGGTGGATAGCGTACTGCCTCGCGAGTTTTGTTACAAGTTTTATTACAAGTAATTTCAGCTTTCAGCGCTTGCAGAGAAAGCGTTGCGTGCTATCAATTAAGAGTATTCATGCGTCTCTGTGCTGTGCCTCCCAGGCGCCAATCTGGCATGGCGCGGGCAATGCTGTGCACCACAAGTGCGGTCAGTACACATTTGATCAGATCGCCTGGAATGAAGGCCGCATTGGCCCAGATGGCCTGAGTCAGTGGAATTTTGGCGATCCACACCAGGCCTGCAATGCCAAAGACATACAGTACGGCAATACAGCCCACTACGGACGCCACAAAGGCACTGATGC
>JAEYRT010000217.1 GCA_023435325.1 Pseudomonadota bacterium
CGCCTGCACCGCCGCGTCCGCCAGGGCCACCGCCTTCTGCGCCGGGGGCACGCCGGCCACCAGGTCCCGAAGTATTGGGACGCAAGGGGCCTTGATTGGGGATGGCCACATCATCGGGGAAGGTTTCCAGGTACAAGGCAGCGCGAATAAACCGGCGCAGCGAAGTCACCAGGGCAGCTGTCTGCACGGGTCGCCCGGCCACCATGTCCTGGGCTGCCTGTGCGGCCATGCGTACCTGGTCTTCCGTGCCCAGCAAAATGATGTCCGACAGGGCAGCCTCCACAGCGTCGCGCGTGCGGCGTTGGCGCTCGGAGCTGCCGCCGATCACGGGGCTGTCGTCATCTGCATCGGGTTCGAAGCCGTCTGGCATGGCTTCTTCTATGCGTTCGCCGGCCTGGGTCATGGCCCGTGCTTCGCGCAGATGCAGGGGGCTGACCGTCAGATTGCCGGTGAACGATCCCCCCAGCACTTTGTAGGCAGCAATCAGCGTGCGCAGACGCTCGTTGATTTGCCGGTTTTCCCGCTCTCTGCGTTTCTGAATGGTTTGCATGAACAGCAAACGCACGCCCATCATCATCAGCGTCATGAGCAGCAAGCCGAGGAGGGTGGTCAATACGGAGGTCCAGGAGCTGAAATCAAACATGCCGCGCATGGCTTCAACCTTCCACAGCTTGTTGCAGCACTGTGTGCATGATGTAGTCCCACTCCTGCGGCGTCACCGGGGTGATGGACAGGCGATTGCCACGCTGCAGCACCCGCATGTCTGCCAGCGCTGCATGTTCGCGTAACTCGGCAATGGAGACATAGCGTGTTTTCTTGATGGCCTGCACGTCCAGCATGAGCCAGCGCGGGTTGTCGGGCGTGGATTTGGGGTCGTAATAGGGATCTGCCGGATCGAACTGGCTAGGGTCAACGCGCAAATGACCAGCAATGCGTGCAATGCCATGGATGCCGGGTTCCGCACAACTGGAATGCCAGTACAGCACGCCATCACCGACCTGCATCTGATCGCGCATGAAATTGCGGGCCTGGTAGTTGCGCACACCGCTCCAGGGCATGCGACGCTCAGGTGCATTCAGGGCATGGTCAATGGAATATTCGTCGGGCTCATTTTTCATGAGCCAATACTGGGGGCGGGTCATGGCGCTATTTAAGCATTGCCAGCCTGCAACTGCAGCAAAAAAGGTCGGCACGATGAATTGATCTGCAGACCTTGGGCAATGTCGCCGGTCTCAAGCAGAAGGGCTGTCGGTGACCGGAGTCACCACGCCAGTCTGCAGGCTCTGTGCATGCTGCACGACCTGCACACAGTCATTGATATGGCGTTGACCCAGATAACGCAAGGCACTGTAGCCCACAGCCGCTGCAATGGCCTGGCCTGCAAAGGGGATGAACTTGGCAAATTGCTTGCTGCCCAAGCGTACTCCGATCATGCGGGCAACGCGCAGGAGCATCTGGTGGGTCAGCAACTTGCCCAGGAACACCGAGCCGACCATGGCCACGGCCTTTTGCACCTGATCGCGCATGCCGGGGTCCAGGGCATCGATCTGCTCGGGAGACAGACCAAATTCTTTGCTGATATCAGGCAGCAGCTTGGACAGAATGGCGGCATCCACCGCCCAGTCCAGACCAGGCACGGGAATGGCACTGGCCGCCCCCGCCATCAGCGCGCGCTTGTGCAGTTTGTCGCGGCTGCGTTGCACGGCCTGTTGCAGCGCGAGTGCATCGCCGGGCATGTTGCCCAGCGACGGGGCATCGTTCATGTCGCGGATCTTCATGGATGTCGCTTAATGGCGGGATTTGCTGCTGACCAGGTTGTACAGAAACAGAACCACGATGGCGCCGATGATCGAGGCAATCCAGCCTGCGCTGCTGCCTTCGGGATACAGCCCCATGGCATAGCCCGCCCAGCTGGCGAGAAAGGAACCCACGATACCCAGCAGGATGGTCATGATCCAGCCCATGCTGTCGTCCCCAGGTTTGAGCGCGCGCGCAATCAGGCCCACCACCAGACCGACCAGCAAGGTTCCAATAAGTGACATCATAAAAATTACTCCTCTCGATGAATGGGTCAACTCTAGGAGCCAGGGTGGAGGCGCTGCGTCGGACAGAAGCTTTAGAAACGGCTCCAAAAATTCCCGTCACGCAGCTTGCAGCCAGGGGGATTTGGACTTGTGTTTGGCAAGGCGGTGCGCATGCAGGGCGAACTGGCGCAGCAGCTGCGCGGCCTCAGGTGTTTCACTGCAGCGCCACTGGTGTAGGGGCAGGGCCGCGGCATCTGTCTGGCCTGCCAATTGCTGCCGGATATGGTCGATATAGGCCTGCATGGCGGCGCGCGAGAACTCGGGGTGAAACTGCACGCCCCATACATGATTGCGCCAGCGAAAAGCGTGGTGCGCTTCGTGGGAGTTACCCGCAATCACGCAAGCGCCCTCAGGCAAGCGGCGCACGCTCTGGTAATGCACGGCATGGGCTTCAAAGCACGTAGGCATGCTGTGCCAGAGCGGATCCTGGGTCACATCGGTTTGAATGGAAATCGGCACCGTCCCCAGCTCCAACCCTGCTGGATGCGCACTGACCTGCCCACCCAGGGTC
>JAEYRT010000291.1 GCA_023435325.1 Pseudomonadota bacterium
TCGTTTGCGTACCGCCCTCGTCTCACCGACGCATTCCGTCTTATAAAGCGCAATATCAAACACTTGGCGGGTGGATGCATCGGTGCTCACGGAACAAAGCACCATGCGCAATACCCTCAAGATGCCATCCAATGCACAGGATGACTCTTTTGAAGCCGCCTGCACTGCTGCCCATGCCTGTTCGAATGGCAAAGTCGTCCTCTGCATCAGCGCGTCAAATAGATCCGCCTTGTCTTTAAAGTGCCAGTAAATCGCACCACGCGTCAACGCCGCTTGCTGCGCCACCTCAGCCAAAGAGGCGCCTGCGACTCCTTTCGCATGGAAAACAGCTTGTGCAGCGTCGAGCAGCTTGTTGCGTGTTGCTTCTGCATCTTCCTTGGTTCTACGGACCATTCTTTCCCCTGTGCATGCGTTCGCAGTCTGGTTTTGCACCATCCATGCGAGCAAGACTACAATGTTTTGCCAATATACATTCAGGATTGTATGTATATCTCATTTTCCGCAAGCGCGCGTAATTGACTGATAGGCCGCGCTTGCGCAGTACTTGCTGCTTTAGACCCCATCCTCCAAAGGACAACTATGCACCTCACTAGCCACACCCGTGTTTCGACATGGGAGCGACTGCTTCGCCCGGCTCCGATTGCTCTTGCATGCGCACTCGCACTCACGGCCTGTGGAAAAAATGAAGACCAAGCACCGCAAGCTGCGGCGCAAAGCGCTGCGCCCCAGATCCCCGTAGGCGTGATTACGGCAACACCCAGCGAAGTCGGTGTGGTGACAGAATTGCCCGGTCGAGTAGAAGCATCTCGCGTTGCGCAGGTGCGCGCGCGCAGTGCAGGCATCTTGCAAAAGCGGCTCTTTCAAGAAGGCTCTGATGTAAAAGCCGGACAGGCCTTGTTCCGCATTGATGCTGCGCCGTACGAAGCCGCAGCGCAGAGCGCACGTGCAACGCTGGCCCGCGCAGAAGCCAGCCTTGTGCAAACTTCTGCACAACTCGAACGTTTTCGTCCTTTGGTGGAAGCCAATGCCATCAGCAAACAGGACTTCGTGAATGCAGAGGCAGCGCAAAAGCAAGCACAGGCAGAAGTGGCTGCGGCCAAAGCTGCCGTACGTAGCGCGGAAATCAACCTGGGCTATGCCAACGTCACAGCACCGATTTCAGGGCGCATAGGTCAAGCTTTGGTGACAGAGGGCGCCTTGGTGGGCCAGGGCGAAGCCACACCTTTGGCCGTCATTCAACAGATCAACCCTGTCTATGTAAATTTCACACAATCTGCGACAGAAGCCTTCAAGCTGCGCAAAGCCATGGATGAAGGCAAGCTCAAATCTGCGGGCCAGCAATCTGCGGAGATACGAGTCATCTTGGACGATGGCTCTGAGTATGAACTGCCTGGCAAATTATTGTTCAGTGATTTAGCCGTCGACGCCACTACGGGTCAAGTGACATTGCGTGCACAGATCCCCAACCCCAAGGGTCTGCTGCTACCTGGTCTGTATGTACGCATCCGCATGGAGCAGGCCCAGGCGACCAATGCCATCACCGTTCCTCAACAAGCCGTAACGCGCACCGAACAAGGCGACACGGTGAGTGTGGTGTCGGCAGACGGTCAAGTCAGTGTGCGTCCTGTCAAAGTCAGCATGGCCAGTGGTAATCGCTGGGTTATCCAAGAGGGGCTTCAAGCCGGTGAGCAAGTCATGGTTGACGGCTTCCAAAAACTGCAAATGCTGCCGCCCGGCACGCCTGTGAAGGCAGTTCCTTGGACCGCACCTGGTGAAACGCCTGCCCGCCCTGCAGAGGCAGCCCAACCAGCAGCACAAGGCACACCAGCCCAATAAATGAGGACCTTGTCACATGGCTAAATTCTTTATTGAGCGCCCCATCTTCGCGTGGGTGGTGGCGCTCTTCATCATGGTGGTGGGTGCGGTCTCCATCACTCAGCTACCCATTGCCCAGTACCCACCTGTGGCACCGCCCGCGATTGTGGTGAGTGCAGTCTATCCAGGCGCATCGGCACAGACGCTGGAAGACAGCGTACTGTCTGTCATTGAACGCGAAATGAATGGCGCAACCGGCCTGCTCTACATGGAATCGGTCGCACAGTCCAATGGCACTGGCACGGTCACCATCAGCTTCGAGCAGGGCACCAACCCCGAACTGGCGCAGGTGGACGTACAAAACCGGTTGTCACGCGCCACACCGCGCCTGCCGGCAGCGGTAACGCAGCAAGGCGTGAAGGTGGATAAATCCACTTCCAATTTCTTGCTGTTCTCCATGCTGTCCTCATCCAACCCCGAGTGGGATGTGGTGCGCATCGGTGACTACGCATCGCGCAACGTGGTGCCGGAAATCCAGCGCCTAGAAGGCATTGGCCAGGTACAGCTGTTTGGCTCCGAACAGGCCATGCGCATCTGGATCGATCCTGCAAAGCTGGAAGGCTTCAAACTCTCCAGCGCACAAGTGATTGCAGCCATCCGTGCACAGAATGCCCAGGTGGCTTCAGGTGCGATCGGTGACCTCCCCGGGATTGCGGGACAAGGCATCACGGCAACAGTGACCGTACGTGGACAGCTGGCTACACCCGAAGAGTTCGGAAACATCGTTTTGCGTGCAGACACTTCGGGCGCTGCAGTACGCCTGAAAGATGTGGCGCGTATTGAAATCGGTGGTCAGAGCTACGCCACGGCTGCCCGACTGAACGGCCAGCCGGCTGCCGGTATCGGTGTACAGCTTTCTCCTTCGGGTAATGCTTTGGCTGCTGCGCAGGCGGTACGCGCCAAGATGGACGAGCTGTCGCAGTATTTCCCAGAAGGAATGAGCTACTCCATTCCTTATGACAGCTCCAACTTTGTCAGCATTTCGATCACCAAGGTGGCACACACGCTGCTGGAAGCGGTGGCGCTGGTGTTCCTGGTGATGTTCCTGTTCTTGCAGAATTGGCGCTACACCATCATTCCCACCATCGTGGTGCCCGTGGCCCTGCTTGGCACGTTTGCAACCTTGCTGGCGCTGGGCTTCTCGATCAACGTATTGACCATGTTCGGCATGGTGCTGGTCATCGGTATCGTGGTTGACGACGCCATTGTGGTGGTGGAGAACGTGGAGCGCATCATGAGCGAGGAAGGACTTCCTCCGAAAGAAGCCACACGCAAGGCCATGGGACAGATTTCTGGCGCCATCGTCGGGGTGACCGTGGTGCTGATTTCGGTGTTCGTCCCCCTGGCATTTTTCTCTGGCTCTACCGGCAATATTTATCGCCAGTTCGCCACCGTGATGGTGGCCTCGATCAGCTTCTCCGCCTTCATGGCACTGTCGCTCACGCCCGCACTGTGCGGCACTTTGCTCAAACCCGTGCAGGCTGGCCACCATCTGGAAGGCAAGGGCTTCTTTGGCTGGTTCAATCGCAACTTTGCCAAAGGTGCCAAACGCTATGAAAGCGTGGTCGCACGCATGCTCAACAAAGCAGCACGCTATCTGATCATCTATGTGGCCATCATTGCGGCCGTGGCCGTGATATACAACCGCCTGCCCACCTCTTTCCTGCCTGGTGAAGACCAGGGCAACGTACTGGTGAACGTACAGCTGCCTGCGGGAGCCACGGCAGAGCGCACCGAAAACGTGATGAAGCAGGTCGAGGACTTCGTGTTGCAACAGCCTGAAGTCAGCGACATGGTCAGCGTGATCGGTTTCAGCTTCTCGGGCCAGGGACAAAACGCGGCAATCGCCTTCATTACGCTCAAGAACTGGGATGAACGCAAGGCGCCCGAACAGCACGCAGACGCAGTGGCCGGCCGCATCATGGGCGCCACGGCAGGTATCCGTGATGCCTTCATCTTTGCCCTGAGCCCTCCTCCCATTCCGGAACTGGGTGTGTCTTCGGGCTTTAGCGTGCGTCTGCAGGACCGCGGCAGCTTAGGCCATGACGCGCTGGTGAATGCACGCAACATGTTCCTGGGCATGGCAGCGCAAAGTCCTATCCTGACGCAAGTGCGTCCCGATGGTCTGGAAGACGCGCCGCAATTGCGGATCAATATTGACCGTGACAAGGCCAATGCGCTGGGGGTTAGTTTTGACAGCATCAACACGGCGTTGTCGACTGCCATGGGCTCTGCCTATGTCAACGACTTCCCCAACCGGGGACGCCTGCAGCGCGTGATCGTGCAAGCGGATGCCCCTTCACGCATGCAGCCTGATGATCTGCTCAAGATCAACGCGTCCAACAACCGCGGTGAACCCGTGCCTCTGTCTGCCTTTGCATCCGTCAACTGGGTCAAGGGTGCACAGCAAACCGTGCGCTACAACGGCTATCCCGCGATGAAGCTTTCAGGCGCGCCCGCTCCTGGCTACAGCACAGGCGATGCCATGGCCGAGGTGGAACGCATCGTCTCGCAACTGCCACAGGGCTTTGGCTTTGAGTGGACGGGCCAGTCGTATGAAGAAAAGCTGGCAGGCTCGCAATCGCTGATCCTGTACAGCTTTGCGATCTTGGCGGTGTTCCTGTGCTTGGCTGCGCTTTACGAAAGCTGGACCATTCCAATGGCTGTGATCTTGGTTGTGCCTTTGGGTGTGATTGGTGTGCTGCTGGCCACTTTGCTGCGCGGCTATGCCAATGACGTGTACTTCCAGGTCGGTCTGATCACAGTGATCGGCCTGTCTGCCAAGAACGCGATTTTGATTATCGAGTTCGCCAAGGATCTACAAGCCCAAGGCAAAAGCATTGTGGCATCAGCACTGGAAGCTGCGCACCTGCGCTTCCGCCCCATCATCATGACGTCGCTGGCGTTTGGTCTGGGTGTGGTTCCCTTGGTGCTGGCCTCGGGCGCCAGCTCCGCCAGCCAGCGTGCCATTGGCACCGGCGTGCTGGGCGGCATGGTGACTGGCACCATGCTGGCGGTGTTCTTCGTGCCTGTCTTCTTTGTCGTGGTGCGTACCCTTTTCAAGGGCAAAGCCCAGCCGCCAACCACTGCAACCACCACCGCCCCCGCTGGCGCAGCAGGAGTGGATCACCATGCGTAAACATTTTTCCTTGATTGCACTGGCCGCTGCTGCGGCCTTGTCGGGCTGCTCGTTGATACCAAGCTACGAACGCCCTGCCGCCCCCGTGCCAGAGGCATATGCGCTTCCTGCAGCACAGGGCGACAACACACCCATCGCATGGCGCGACTATTTCACGGACAGCCGCCTGCAGCAGTTGATCGAATTGGCGCTGGCCAACAATCGCGACATGCGCATTGCAGTGCTGAACCTGGAGCAGGCGCGCGCGCAGTTTCAGATTCAGCGTTCGGCCCTGCTCCCCAGCGTAGGGGGGGTGGCCTCCGCCAATCGTGGCAACAGCCAGATCACAGGAGAGCTAGGCAATACCTTCTCCGTGGGACTGGCCATATCTGCGTGGGAACTGGATTTCTTTGGCCGCATCAACAGCCTCAAGGAAGCTGCGCTGGCCCAGTACCTAGCCACCGATGAAGGCCGCAAAGCCTATGAACTCGCGCTGGTCACAAGCGTGGCCCAGGCCTGGTTGGCCGTGATTGCCGATGAGGAGTTGCTCGACATCTCCCGTCGTACCCTTCAGACCCGGGAAGAATCGATCAAGCTGGCCAAGCTGCGCTTTGATGCTGGCTTTGCTTCGGAGCTGGATTACCGCCAAGCCGAATCACTGACCGAAGCAGCACGCGCAACCTTCGCCCAGCAACAGCGCCAGCGCGCACTGGATGAAAACGCATTGGCGCTCCTCATCGGACAGCAGGTGCCCGCAGAATTGCTGCGCAGCATTGCAGGCAGCAAGTTGTCCGAAGTTGCACCGATGGCTGACATTCCTGCGGGACTGCCTTCGGACCTGCTGGTACGTCGCCCCGACATCCGGGCAGCAGAGCAACAGCTGATTGCAGCCAATGCCAACATCGGCGCTGCGCGCGCAGCATTTTTCCCCAGTATTTCGTTGACGGCGCAGTACGGCAGTGTCAGCAATGAGCTGTCGAACCTGTTTAACAACGGCACCTGGGGGTTCAATGTCGGCCCGACACTCAATCTGCCCCTG
>JAEYRT010000031.1 GCA_023435325.1 Pseudomonadota bacterium
GAAAGTGCTGGTGCAAGGCCTTTTCTGCTGCAGGGTCGGGAGGCGGAAATGGACGGGGGGCGTTCTGCGTGGCAGGGGCCGGGTTCTGTGGAGCCGCTTTTTCCTGGGCCGTGGCTGTGCCGAAAACGATCAGGCAACTTGCCAATCCAAGCGCCCGGTGCCTGAGGGATGCAAGCGAAAAAAGTGAAAACATATGCGTTCCTGAGAATGAGTGGGAACAGTTTTCACGCGAACAAGAGCGGCAGCTCGTCATCCAAAGGCCTGGTTTGCTGTCGTGTGTGGGCGGTGACGTGTCAGCGAACGTGACATGTGAAAAAAGCCGCTGTTGATAGCGGCTTTTTTCGTTCATCTGGTAAGCAAATGGGGCTTACTTGTTACCCAGCTGGGGCAGTGCGTTGGCGTTGCTGACGCTCAGCAGCCCAGCCTTGGAGTAAATGGCCAGCTTGTCGCGGGTGTCGATCAGGTCCAGGTTGCGCATGGTCAGCTGGCCGATGCGGTCGGTGGGGCTGAATGGGGCATCTTCCACCTTTTCCATCGACAGACGCTCGGGTGCGTAGGTCAGATTGGGCGATTCGGTGTTCAGGATGGAGTAGTCGTTGCCGCGGCGCAGCTCCAACGTCACAGTGCCGGTCACTGCACGTGCCACCCAGCGCTGCGAAGATTCGCGCAGCATGATGGCCTGGGGGTCGAACCAGCGGCCTTGATACAGCAGACGGCCGAGTTTCAAGCCATTGATGCGGTATTGCTCGATGGTGTCTTCGTTGTGGATGCCGGTGACCAGACGCTCGTAAGCGATGTGCAGCAGCGCCATGCCGGGCGCTTCGTAGATACCGCGGCTCTTGGCCTCGATGATGCGGTTCTCGATCTGGTCGCTCATGCCCAGACCGTGGCGGCCACCAATGCGGTTGGCTTCCAGGAACAACTCCACGGGGTCGGTGAATTCCTTGCCGTTCAGGGCCACAGGGCGGCCTTCATCGAAGGTCACCGACACTTCTTCGGCCTTGACTTCGACTTCGGGCTTCCAGAACGCCACGCCCATGATGGGATTCACGATGCGGATGCCGCTGTTCAGCTCTTCCAGATCCTTGGCTTCGTGGGTGGCGCCCAGCATGTTGGAGTCGGTGGAGTAGGCTTTTTCCACGGACATCTTGTAGCCAAAGCCTTCCTTGATCAGGAACTCGGACATTTCCTTGCGGCCGCCCAGTTCGTTGATGAAGGCATTGTCCAGCCAAGGCTTGTAGATCTTCAGCGCGGGGTTTGTGAGCAGGCCATAGCGGTAGAAACGCTCGATGTCATTGCCCTTGAAGGTCGAGCCATCGCCCCAGATGTGGACGTCGTCTTCCTTCATGGCTGCCACCAGCATGGTGCCGGTCACGGCGCGACCAAGGGGAGTGGTGTTGAAGTAGGTGATGCCGCCGGTGGAGATGTGGAAGGCGCCAGACTGGATGGCTGCAATACCTTCGTTGGCCAGCTGAGGGCGGCAATCGATCAGACGCGCCTTTTCTGCGCCGTATTCCATGGCCTTGCGGGGAATGGCATCGTAGTCTTCCTCGTCAGGCTGGCCCAGGTTGGCGGTGTAGGCATAGGGGAGCGCACCCTTGTTCTTCATCCAGCGCAAAGCGGCGGAAGTGTCCAGGCCGCCGGAGAAAGCGATGCCGACCTTTTGGCCGACGGGTACGGATTGCAGAATGGTTTCCATCAGAAGTTCTCTTTAAATTGATAGCTGCGAACGCTTGCTACATAAGCGCTAGAGGCTTTAAACGCCATAACCGTGTTTTGCCCACTGTTTTTGACAGTGGCGGGCGCTCAGGCGTAGTGGCAGATGTAGTGGTAGGACTCGGTCACGCGAATGTCGAACTTGGAGTTCGCGGGAATGTGAAAACTCTCACCGGCTGTGGAAGTCTTCCATTCATCGCTGCCATCGAGCTTGTATTCGCAGGAGCCGCCCACGCATTCCATGATTTCAGCAGCCGCAGTGCCAAAGGTCAGCGTTGCGGGCAAGACCACGCCTACCGACTTCTTGGTGCCATCGGCCAGGGTGAAGCTGTGGCTCACGCACTTGCCATCAAAGTAAACATTGGCCTTGGTGGTCAAGGTCACGCCGGAAAAATGCTCGGTAGTCATGTGGAACGCACAGTTGCTGAGTTTGGATCGAAGCTAATCATTTTAGGCTACCTCGGCCCTGCTTGGGGTTTCGCAAAACGCATGCAAAAGGCCCCTGCATGCAGGGGCCTGTATTCTTCATCGCCAGTAGTAAGGGGTTGGCGGTGGAGGAGCGCGGTGCCAGCGAGGAGGTGGAGGGGGATAGCCTCCTGCCTCCACGTCCACGACGATAAGCGGATCGGGTGGTGAATAGGTGATGCCTTGTGTCACCATCGTTCCGGCCGGGGCCGATTGGTATACCCCGCTGGGTCCCACAAAACGCGTACCGGACTGGGCCGAGCTGGAACTGTATCGGCCCTGTGGCTGCACATTGACTGGGATCCAGGAGCCTGGATCATGGTCCAGACGGGTGGTGTAGCGCCGGCCTGCATATTCATAGGTCACGTCATAGCCGACGGCACGGTCTTCATAGATGGTTTCCGTGGTGCAGCGACGCACGGTTTCATAACTGGGCTGACCATGGCTGCTTTCGATGGCATGACCAATCAGCCCGCCTGCAATCGCTCCGACGACGGTGCTGGGGCCGCGGTTGGAGCCGTAATAACGCCCGCGTGGTCCATAGTGACCGCCTCTGCCCATGGCATTGCCGGCCACGCCGCCAATCACCGCGCCCAGAATGGCGCCTGTGCCATTGGTGCGATTGCCTGCATACACCTGTTCGTTTTCACAAAACTGCTGCGGCACGCCCACTTGCTGCATGACTGGAATGGCAGACAGCACGCGCGCCTGCTCCTGGGCCAGCGCATTCCCGCAGGCCACAGCTGCCAGCGCTGTCAAAGTGAACCAATGCTTGATACCCATAAAAAAGCTCCTTGCCCTCCATGTGCGAGCGGATTGCGGTCTGCCACTCTAATGCCCTGACGTAAACCCTGGCTGCTCCCGATGTAAAGCTGCGCAAAGGCCGGTGAGCAAATGTGAACGCCAAGGCTGTCCGTCCATACCCGGGCCGTTTTACGGAGCCAGATGGTGGGACCAACTGTCCGCATTGAAACCCACCGTCACATGACCGTTGGCCCATTCAACGACCGGGCGCTTGATTGCGCTGGCATGTTCCTGCACGAGTCGGGATGCCGAATCGACATCAACGATACGGGCCTGCACGGCAGGGTCCAGCTTGCGCCAGGTGGTGCCCTGGCGGTTGACGATTTTTTCCCAGCCTACGGCATCCATCCAGTGGGACAGCCTGTCTGCGGGTACACCCTGCTTTTTGAAATCATGAAATTCGAAAGGCAGGCCCTGGGCGGTGAGCCAGGCGCGTGCTTTTTTCACAGTGTCACAGTTCGGGATGCCGTAAACACGAATAATGTTGGTGGTACTCATGGTGAATCTTATGGATGCATGCTGGGTGCGCGACAATCATGCACTGTATGCACAGCACTTTCTCCACATTATCCGAATGGCTTGCGCACTGCGAGCAGATTCACCCTCAAAACATTGCCATGGGTCTGGAGCGCGTGCGCGAAGTGGCGCAGCGCATGGATCTGAAGTTTGAGTGTCCGGTCATCACCGTAGCCGGCACCAATGGCAAGGGCTCCACCTGCGCCATGCTCGAGGCCGTGGCTTTGCAGTCAGGGTACAGGCCAGGTGTCTATACCTCTCCGCACCTGGTGCATTTCGAAGAGCGCTGTCGCCTGCATGGCGAAATTGCCAAGGCTGCTGATTTCCTGCCTCATTTCGAAGCCGTGGAAGCCGCACGCCTGCAAGGCCAAGAGGTTTTGCTGACATATTTTGAGTTCACCACACTGGCCATCATGCGCATGCTGAGTGTGGCCAAGCTGGACGTGGTGATTCTGGAGGTGGGCTTGGGTGGCCGGCTGGATGCCACGAACGTGGTCGATGCCGACTGCGCCATCATCACCAGCATTGATATTGACCATGCGGCCATTCTGGGGGATACGCGTGAAGCCATCGGCAAGGAAAAAGCCGGCATCATGCGTGCCGGGCGTCCGGCCATCGTCAGCGATCCTGTGCCGCCGCAAAGCGTGCTGGATTACGCGGCGGAAATCGGTGCTGACCTGCGTTTGTTTGGCCGTGACTTCAATTACGACGGCGACAAGCAGCAATGGGGCTGGGCAGGACGCGGCCGTCGCTACGCGGGCCTGTCGTATCCTGCGCTGCGCGGTGCCAATCAGTTGATGAACGCCTCTGGTGTATTGGCAGCCTACGAAGCTTTGCGTGACCGCTTGCCAGTGACGGCGCAAGCGGTACGCACGGGACTGGCCATGGTGGAGTTGCCCGGACGTTTTCAGATCATTCCAGGCCAACCCACGCTGGTGCTGGATGTGGCACACAACCCCCATTCCGTGGCAGCCTTGACTGCCAATCTGGATGCCATGGGGTACTACCCGACCACGCACGCGGTCTTCGGGGCGATGGCGGACAAGGAGCTGGCGCCCATGCTGCTCAAGGTTGGCCCCCTGATTGATCGCTGGTACCTCACCGACCTACCCACGGAGCGCGCAGAAACAGCCGCCAATCTGCAGCAGAAAATGCACGCCTTGCAGATTGCCGCTGGGGGCGTGCGCCGCGAAGTAGCGATCAGCACATTTGCCGACCCGCAGGCAGCTTTGGACGCAGCCGTACAGGCAGCTGACCCGGCTGATAGAATCGTGGTCTTTGGCTCGTTCTATACAGTAGGTGAGGTTTTGAAAGATGGGCCGCCTCGCCTGCACGCCAAACATTTGGGCGAATAAGGTCCGCAACGCGACGCATCTTCATGGCACTTTTCAAATTCCGTTGGCCTGGTCAAAAAGAAGAGCGCGACCCGGCGCCTATGCGGCGCTCTCGCGCAGCCCAAGCAGAAAGCGTGGATGACATGCGTCGCCGCGCCCGTCACCGCCTCATTGGTGCCGCCGTCCTGGTGGCGTTGGGCGTGATCGGTTTTCCCATTCTCTTTGATACCCAGCCGCGTCCCATTCCGGTAGACGTGCCGATCGAAATCCCGGACCGCAATCAGGTGGCTCCCTTGATGGTGCCTGGATCGCAAGCGCAGACCGATGCGCCTGTGGCCCGTGAGCAAGTGGCGGCTGCCTCGCCCATGACTGACGGGACCTTGAACGATGGGGAGGAGCTGGTCATCAACGAGCCAGCACCACTGGCGGTGCCCAAGCCGCCGGAGCCACCGCGTCTGGCTCCCGAGCCGATCGCCGCGCCGGAGCCCGCTCCGAAGCCTGAGCCGAAGCCGGAACCTAAACCGGAGACCAAGCCAGAACCAAAACCTGAGCCCAAGCCGGAACCGCCCAAAAAACCAACGATCAGCGAGGCTGAACGTGCGCGGGCATTGCTGGAAGGACGTGCTCCCACGCCGGCGCCAGCTGCGGCGGCTGCGCCTGCCAAGGCCGAGGCCAGCAAGCAGGGGCGCTTCATTGTGCAGGTGGGGGCATTCGCCGATGTCGCCAAGGCCAATGAAGTGCGCAGCAGGCTGGAGCGCTCAGGTTTGAAGACTTATACCCAGACGGTGGACACCAAGGATGGTAAGCGCACCCGTGTGCGTGTCGGGCCCTTTGCACAGCGCGACGAAGCCGACAAGGCTGCGGCCCGCATCAAAGGGCTGGGGTTGGCTGCGGCAGTGCTGACTTTGTAATCAATCAGGCTGATATTCCAAGGATTTACAAAGCGCATGGCAGTTTTGGATGGTGTGTTGCTGGGCATCGTGGTGGTGTCCCTGCTGTTGGGGGCCTGGCGCGGCCTGGTGTATGAGCTGTTTTCGCTGGTTGGCTGGGTGGCCGGTTTTTTTGTTGCCCGATTGCTGGCTGCAGATGTGGCGGCATGGCTGCCGCTGGAGAGCTTTGATGCCACGGTGCAGTACGGCATTGGCTTTGTCGTGACATTTGTGTTGGCCGTGTTTGCGTGGGGTTTGCTCAGTGCCCTGGCCAAGAAACTGATCGACGTGGTGGGGCTGCGTCCGGTGGACCGGGCGCTGGGCGCTGTATTTGGCGTGCTGCGTGCGGCTGTCTTGATTTTGGTGCTGGTGGTGATCGTAGTTTCCACACCCCTGCAAGAGCAGGAATGGTGGACACAATCGCTGGCAGCACCGTGGTTGGCGGATGCGGTGGCAAGCATATTGCCCGCGCTGTCCATGGATTGGGGAAGGTTGCTGCCTTCCGCGTGAGTGAAAGAGTAAGGGCTGAACCCCATGGGTGCGGCCTGCAAGCAAAGACCGCAGGAGCAATCCTGCAGATAGATGGAACTCGACTATGTGTGGAATCGTCGGGGTGGTCAGCACCACGCCTGTGAATCAACTGATTTATGACGCTTTGCTGTTGCTCCAGCATCGTGGCCAAGATGCTGCTGGCATCGTGACCCAGCAGGAGCGCAAGTTCTTCATGCACAAGGCCAAGGGCATGGTGAAGGACGTGTTCCGCACCCGCAATATGCGTGCCTTGCCAGGCAACGTGGGTTTGGGCCAGGTGCGTTATCCGACAGCGGGCAATGCGGCCAGTGAAGAAGAGGCGCAGCCTTTTTACGTGAATGCCCCCTTTGGGGTGGTCATGGTGCACAACGGCAATCTGACCAATGCCAAGCAACTGCGGCAAGAGCTGGCCAGCACCGACCATCGCCACACCAACACCGAGAGCGATTCGGAAGTGCTGCTCAACGTGCTGGCCCACGAGATTGGTCGTGCCACCAGCGGTGCGCCACTGACGCCCGATGAGGTGTTCAAGGCCGTGCGTGCTGTGCACAAGCGCATCAAGGGCTCGTATGCCGTGATCGCGCTGATCGCCGGTTATGGCCTGCTGGCTTTCCGTGACCCCTTTGGCATCCGTCCCTTGTGCATTGGCAAGGGTGCAGATGGCACCTACATGCTGGCCAGTGAATCGGTGGCGCTGGAGGGTACGCTGCACACCTTTGAACGCGACATTGCGCCTGGTGAGGCCGTGTTCATCGACAGCGACGGTGTGGTGCACAGCGAGCAGTGCGCAGAAAACAGCCAGCTGCACCCCTGTGTGTTCGAGTATGTGTATCTGGCGCGTCCCGATTCGACCATCGACGGTATCTCGGTCTACCAAGCCCGCTTGAACATGGGGGAGACACTGGCCAAGCGCGTGATCTCCACCGTGGCACCTGGTGAGATCGATGCCGTCATTCCCATTCCTGAATCCAGCCGCCCCAGCGCCATGCAGTTGGCGCAGCTCCTGGGCATTCCTTACCGCGAAGGGTTTGTGAAAAACCGCTACGTGGGCCGCACCTTCATCATGCCCGGTCAAGGTACGCGCAAGAAGTCGGTGCGCCAAAAGCTCAATGCCATTGGCAGCGAGTTCAAGGGCCGCAATGTGCTGCTGGTGGATGACTCCATCGTGCGTGGCACCACATCCAAGGAAATCGTGCAAATGGCGCGCGATGCAGGTGCCAACAAGGTGTATTTGGCATCGGCTGCGCCACCTGTGCGTTATCCCAATGTCTACGGCATCGACATGCCCACCAAGTCGGAATTGGTGGCCAATGGCCGCACGGTGGAAGAGATTCGTCAGGTCATTGGCTGCGATGCGCTGATCTACCAGGATGTGGAAGCCATGAAGCAGACCGTGGGCAAGATCAACCCGGCCGTGCAGGGCTTTGAAGCATCGTGTTTTGACGGTGTATACGTGACAGGCGATATTTCCGAAGCAGAGGTCACAGCGCTGAATGAAGGCCGCAATGCAGATGCGCAGGAAGAGTCGGAAGACACCTCGCGCCTGTCGCTGCCCAATGCGCAAGAGTCATAAGCTCTAAACTGGGCGTTGTAAGCCCACAGGCAAAATAAAAGGAGCTGCTAGCGCAGGCTGCATAAGGTTTTCAAAGTGTTTTGTCTTTGAAAGCCTTGTGAGATAAGCGCTAGACGCTCCTTTTTTAATGGTGCAGTGCCTTCTCCTGATCGTGCTGTGCCGCATACAGATATCGAGGAATTGCTGTCGTGACCGAAAAAACACTCCCACAAGGTCTGCACCCTGAAACCCTGGCTGTGCGCGAGGCGCTGCCCCGCAGCCAATGGGGTGAGCACTGCGAAGCGCTGTACATGACCAGCAGCTTCATCCAGCCAGACTGCGAGACTGCCGCGCGTCGTTTTGCTGCACAAGAGGACGGCTACACCTATAGCCGCACCTCCAATCCCACCGTCACCAGCTTTGAAAAACGCCTGGCGGCCATGGAAGGCACGGAGTGCGCCGTCGCCACCACCACGGGCATGTCGGCGATTTTGCTGGTGGCGCTGACCACCTTGAAGGCGGGTGACCATGTGATCTGCTCGCGTTCCATGTTTGGCTCCACCATCAAGCTGCTGGGCAGCGAAATGGCACGCTTTGGTGTGGAAACTTCGTTCGTGTCGCAGACCGACATTCAAGACTGGAAGGCGGCCATTCAGCCCAACACGCGCCTGTTCTTCGCGGAAACACCGACCAATCCATTGACCGATCTGTGCGACATCGCCGCACTGGCAGACCTCGCGCACGCCCATGGCGCCTTGCTGGCGGTGGACAACAGCTTTGCAACACCCATCCTGCAGCAGCCGGCCAAACTGGGGGCGGATATCGTCGTGCACTCGGGCACCAAATTCCTGGATGGTCAGGGCCGAACCATGATCGGCGCCGTATGCGGTAGTGTGGCGCTGGTCGACAAGGTTATGGGGACGTTCCTGCGCAGCGGTGGCCTGAACGCAGCACCGTTCAATGCCTGGACGGTGATGAAAGGGCTGGAGACTCTGTCTCTGCGCGTCAAGGCACAAAGCGCGGCTGCACTGGAGCTGGCGCAGTGGCTGGAAGCCCACCCCAAGGTGGCGCGTGTGTATTACCCTGGTCTGAAGAGTCACCCCCAGTACGAGTTGGCCATGCGCCAGCAAAACGGCATGGGCGGTGCGGTGCTCTCCTTTGATGTGAAGGGCGACACGCCCGAACAGCTGCGCAAGAATGCCTTTCACGTGGTCGACCATACCCAAGTGTGTAGCATTACGGCCAACTTGGGCGATGTGAAAACCACCATCACCCATCCCGCCAGCACATCGCATGGCCGCCTGACCGAAGAGCAGCGTCAAGCTGCAGGCTTGGGTCAGGGTCTTATTCGCATCTCTGTGGGTCTGGAGCACCTGGATGATCTCAAGGCCGACCTTTCCCGCGGACTGGATACCTACCAATGACAACACCAAAAGTACGCACCCGTTTTGCACCTTCGCCCACTGGTTTTATCCACCTGGGCAATATCCGCTCGGCCCTTTATCCATGGGCATTTGCCCGCGCCAATGGCGGCGACTTCATTTTGCGTATCGAAGATACGGACTTGGAGCGCTCCACCCAGGCTTCGGTGGATGTGATTCTGGAAGGCATGCAGTGGCTGGAACTGGGCCACGATGAAGGCCCGTTCTATCAGATGCAGCGCATGGACCGCTACAAGGAAGTGCTGGCCCAGCTGCAAGCCAAGGGTTATGTCTACCCTTGCTACATGAGCATGGAAGAGCTGGACGCCTTGCGCGAAAAGCAGATGGCCAACAAGGAAAAGCCCCGCTACGACGGCACATGGCGCCCTGAAGAAGGCAAGGTATTGCCTGCGATTCCCGAAGGCGTGAAGCCTGTGCTGCGTTTCAAGACACCCAAGGATGGTGTTGTGGGCTGGGACGACAAGTGCAAAGGCCGTATCGAATTCCAGAACGCCGAACTGGACGACTTGGTGATTGCCCGCCCTGATGGCACACCCACCTACAACTTCTGCGTGTGCGTGGACGATATGGACATGAACATCACCCACGTCATCCGTGGTGACGACCATGTCAACAACACGCCGCGTCAAATTCACATCTTTGAGGCGCTGGGTGCCAATGTGCCTGTGTTTGCCCACCTGCCCACCGTGCTGAACGAGCAGGGCGAAAAGATGAGCAAGCGCCATGGCGCCAAGCCCGTGACGCAATACCGTGACGATGGCTTCCTGCCCGATGCCATGGTGAACTATCTGGCCCGTCTGGGCTGGAGCCACGGCGACGACGAAATCTTCTCGCGCCAGCAGTTCCTGGAGTGGTTCAATCTGGATCACCTGGGTCGCAGCGCGGGTCAGTTTGATGAAACCAAGCTGCGTTGGGTCAATGCCCAGCACTTGAAGGCCATGGATGACGCGGCCTTGGCTGCCAAGGCCAAGCCCTTCCTGATCAAGGCCGGTGTGGAGGCAGCTGTGATTGATGCCGATGACCGCTTTGTCCGTATCTGCGCTTTGTTCAAGGACCGCTGCGAAACCCTGGTGGATTTGGCCAACTGGGCCAAGCTGTTCTATGTGGACAGCGTAGAGCGCAACGCCGAAGACTATGCCAGACATGTGACCGAAGCTGCCAACCCTATCTTGGATGCATTCGCTGCAGCCATGGAAACGGTGGAGTGGAACAGGGACGCGATCTCGGCAGCGATCAAGGAAGTGCTCAAGGCCCAGGGCGTGAAGATGCCCGTATTGGCCATGCCGGTGCGTGTTTTGACCGTGGGTACGGCCCATACGCCGTCGGTCGATGCGGTGCTGGAATTGCTCGGACGCGAAAAAATTCTCTCGCGTTTGAAAAACCGCTAAAAATCTCTCTATAATTCGAGGCTCTGCACAACGCGACAAATTATTTGTTGTGTTGTCAAGAGGGGGTATAGCTCAGCTGGGAGAGCGCTTGCATGGCATGCAAGAGGTCATCGGTTCGATCCCGTTTACCTCCACCAAAATTCAACGGTCAGCAGCGATGCTGGAAGTTCTAGGAATTGACCCTATCG
>JAEYRT010000040.1 GCA_023435325.1 Pseudomonadota bacterium
ACCCTATATACGGAAAGCGATATGAGCAGGGGGAATAGAGCCATGCCTTGCACACGAACCTCAACACCCTGCTAGCAACCTCAACAAGCACGGCCCAATGCCCATGCACAGGCGGAGAATGGAATAATCGCCGCCCATGAGCATCACTATCAAATCCCCCGAAGACATCGAGCGCATGCGCGAAGCAGGCCGCTTGGCTTCGGAAGTGCTGGACTACATCACCCCCCACATCAAGCCCGGCATCACCACCGCCGAAATCGACCGCCTGGGCGCGGAATGCATGGCCCGGCAGGGCACGAAGTCGGCCACCATTGGCTACCAGCCACCAGGTTACCCGCCCTATCCCGGCCACCTGTGCACTTCGCCCAACCATGTGGTGTGCCATGGCATTCCCAATGACAAGCCGCTGAAAAAGGGCGACATCGTGAATGTGGACGTGACCGTGATCACCCAGGACGGCTGGTACGGTGACAACAGCCGCATGTTCATGATTGGTGAAGGCACCATCGCTGGCAAGCGTCTGTCCAAACTGACCTTTGAAGCCATGTGGCTGGGCATCCAGCAGGTCAAGCCCGGCGCGACACTGGGTGACATTGGCCATGCCATCCAGACCTACGCCGAAAAGCACAATCTGTCGGTGGTGCGCGAATACTGCGGCCACGGCATTGGCCAGAAGTTCCACGAAGAGCCCCAGGTGCTGCATTACGGCAAGCCCGGCACGGGCACCGTGCTGGAAGAAGGCATGGTCTTCACTATCGAGCCCATGCTCAATCTGGGCAAGCGCGAGGTCAAGGAGCTGGGTCAGGACGGCTGGACCATCATCACCAAGGACCGCAGCCTGTCCGCCCAGTGGGAGCTGATGCTGGCGGTGACCAAGACCGGTTACGACATCCTGACCTGGTCGGAAGGCTCTCCCACACCGCCCGACTTCATCACAGGCATTCGCACCTGAACGCGCCTGCGCAGCCGTCCAAAAAGCAAGCAGCCCTGCGAAAGCAGGCTGCTTTTTTTACGTGGGCAAGTGCTTGTTTTTGGTGCAGACTCCAAATGCTGCGCACATTTCTTGCTTGTGCCGGACAGTGGTTTTGTTTGAGAAAGAAAAGGCGTTCATGAATTCCGACATCGGCTCCCTGCGTACGGCGTATCGCAATGAAAAAGCAGCCATCAGTGGTGGCCTGCGTACCCCTGCCAGCAGCGCACGTGGAATTCGCCAGGTGCTGCAGCGCCTGTCCAAACTCACGGACAAACACCTGGGCGCCATCCGTCAGGCTTGTGGTCTGTCGCAGGAGATCTGCCTGATCGCCGTGGGGGGCTATGGCCGCGAACAGCTGTTCCCGGCTTCCGATGTCGATGTCCTGCTGCTCCTGCCCGGGGCAACCACCGACGAACACGCACAGTGGCGCGAAGATCTGGAGCGCTTTATCAGTGCCTGCTGGGACGCGGGCCTGGAAATCGGCTCCAGCGTGCGCACCGTGGCGGAATGTGTGGCGGAAGCCAGCCAGGACGTGACCATCCAGACGTCTCTTTTGGAAGCGCGGCTGATTGATGGTGATGCCGCCTTGTTTGCCCACTTTCAGCAGCAATTTCGCGCGGCCCTGAACCCCAAGGCTTTTTTCACCGCCAAGACCCTGGAGCTGCGCCAGCGCCACATCAAGCACGAAGGCACACCCTATTCGCTGGAACCCAACTGCAAGGAATCTCCCGGCGGCCTGCGCGATCTGCACACGATTTTGTGGGTGGCCCAGGCCGCCGGACTGGGCAAGACCTGGCGTGGCCTGGCTGCATCGGGCATTGCCACGGACTTCGAGGCCACGCAACTGGAGCGCAACGAGGCCACGCTCAGCCTCATCCGCGCCAAGCTGCACGCCATTTCCGGACGCCATGAAGACCGCCTGATTTTTGATCTGCAAACGGCAGTGGCCGAATCGTTCGGCATCCAGAGCCACACCCCCGTGGGCGAAACCATGCCGGTGCGCGCCAGTGAGGTGCTGATGCGCCGCTACTACTGGGCAGCCAAGGCGGTGATGCAGCTGCAGCAGATCCTGCTGCTCAACATCGAAGCGCACCTCTACCCCCACAACGCCGAACTCAAATACATCGACGAGCGTTTTTTCGACAAGGACGGTCTGGTGGAAGTGTCCAGCGACGATCTCTACCAGAAGGACCCGCAGGCCATTTTGGCCACCTTCCTGACCTACCAGCGCTCCCCCGGGCTGCGGGACCTGTCGGCACGCACACTGCGTGCGCTGTACAGTGCGCGCGACCAGATGGACAGCAGCTTCCGCCAGGACCCGGTGAACCGCCAGACCTTCATGCAGATCCTGCAGGAGCCCCAGGGGCAAACCCATGCATTTCGCCTGATGAATGCCACCTCGGTGCTGGGGCGGTATTTGTGGTCGTTTCGCCGCATTGTGGGTCAGATGCAGCACGACCTGTTTCACGTCTACACCGTGGACCAGCACACACTGATGGTGCTGCGCAACATGCGTCGCTTCTTCATGGCCGAGCATGCGCATGAGTACCCGCTGTGCTCCCAGCTGGCCAGCGGCTGGAACAAGCCCTGGCTGCTGTATCTGGCTGCGCTGTTTCACGATATCGGCAAGGGGCGCGGCGGCGACCATTCGGATATCGGCGACATCGAAGTGCGCCGCTTTGCACGCCAGCATGAGATGGATGCGGACGATGCAGAGCTGGTGGAGTTTCTGGTGCGCGAGCACCTGTGCATGAGCACCGTGGCGCAAAAGCAGGACACGTCAGACCCCGATGTGATCCGCGCCTTTGCAGCGCGTGTGGGCAATGAGCGCCGCCTGACCGCGCTGTACCTGCTGACGGTGGCCGATATCCGCGGCACCAGCCCCAAGGTCTGGAACGCCTGGAAAGGCAAGCTGCTGGAGGATCTGTTTCACAACACCATCCGGGTGCTGGGCGGCCGTGCGCCCGATGCACAGTCGCTGGTCGAGGCACGCAAGCGCGACGCCCTGGTGCAACTGGCCTTGTCCGCCCAGCCGCATGAATCGCACAAGCCGCTGTGGGAGACGCTGAGCGTGAGCTACTTCATGCGCCACGACCCCTCAGACATTGCCTGGCACACGCGCCAGCTCTCGCGCCATGTGGGCAGCGCCACACCCATCGTGCGTGCCCGCCAGTCGCTGGCGGGCGAAGGCGTGCAGGTGCTGGTCTATGCCCCGGACCAGGCTGACCTGTTCGCCCGCATCTGCGGCTATTTTGACAACGCGGGGCTGACCGTGGTGGACGCCCGCATCCACACCGCACGCAATGGCTATGCGCTGGACACATTCCAGATTGCGTCGGAGCAATTGCACATGCACTACCGGGAGCTGACCACGCTGATCGAAAACGGTTTGCCCCAGGCCATTCAAAGCAAGGAGCCGTTGCCCGAACCGATCAAGCGACGCCTGTCACGCCGCGTGCGCAGTTTCCCCATGGTGCCGCGTGTCTCGCTCACACCTGACGAAAAGGCGCAGAACTGGTTGCTCAACATCTCCGCCAGTGACCGTGCAGGATTGCTGTATTCCGTGGCCCGCCTTCTGACCAGCCATGGCCTGAGCGTGCAGCTGGCCAAGGTTTCCACCCTGGGCGAGCGCGTGGAAGACAGCTTTCTGGTGCAAGGTGCCAGCCTTAATCACACAGCCAAGCAGCTGCAGATCGAAACACAGCTGGTGCAGATGCTGTCGGAATAACAGCAATAAAAAATAGCAGCTTGCGCTTACTACACAAGCACTTCAGATATAAAAGTATTTGAAGTGCTTGTCAGACTAGCGCAAGCTGCTACTTTTTTATTTTTACCGACTCAATAGTGCGGCGGCAATTCGTCACGCAGGCTGCCGGGTACAGCGCCGCCACCTTCAGGCACCTGCTGGCGCAACTGCCGCACCTCGTTGATCAGCGCATCGATTTGCTGTTGCTGCCGGTAGATCGTCAGGTTCAGCTGCTCCAGCAGGTCATCGGTGTAGCTGGCTTTCACTTCCAGATCCATCAGGCGCGTTTCCAGCATTTCCAGCGTTTGCTGTGTTTGAACGTCGCTCATGGCTTATTGCATGGCTTTCGCCAGACGTGCCACGCCTTCGCGGATCTTGTCCTCATCCGCCGTGGCGAATGACAGGCGCAGCGTGGAGGCATCGGGGTTCTGGCTAAAGAACGGCGCACCGGGCACGAAGGCCACACCAGCCTCGATGGCCTTTTTGGCCAGCACGCTGGCGTCGGCCAGCTTGCCGCCATTGCCCGTGAGCTTGACCCACAGGAACAGGCCACCCTGCGGCTCGGTGAACGACACGGCATCGCCCAGCTCGCTGCGCAGCGCATCCATCATTGCCCTGGCGCGCGCAGCATAGACTTTGCGCATCTTGGCCAGCGTCGCCGGCATGTGACCGGCCAGCAGATACTGCGCAGCCGTGGCCTGGGCAAAAGTGCTGGTGTGCGCATCGCTGAACTGCTTGCACATCACGGCATTGCCCAGCAGCTGCGCTGGCGCAATCAGCCAGCCAATGCGCAAACCAGGGCTGAGTACCTTGGACAGCGATCCGCAATGCGCCAGCCAGTCGCGGCTGCCCAGCACCTCGTGCGACAGGGCCAGCAGGCTGAGCGGTGGGGGCGCATCAAAATACAGATCGCCGTAAGGATCGTCTTCCACCACCAAGGTCTTGTACTGCACCGCCAGCTCCAGCACACGCTTGCGGCGCTCCAGGCTCAGGGTTGCCCCGCTGGGGTTGCCGAATGTGGGGATCAGGTACACGAGCTTGGGCTGGTGCTCGGCGATGAGTTGTTCCAATGCTTCAACGATCACGCCATTGCCATCGACCGGAGCGCTGATGACTTCAGCGCCATACAGGCGAAAGCACTGGATGGTGGCAAGAAAGGTGGGGCCTTCCACGATCACCTTGTCACCGGGGCTGATCATGCACTTGGCCAGCAAATCCAGCGCCTGCTGGCTGCCGGTGGTGACGATCAGGTGATCTGCATACACATCCTTGGCGCCCTTGGTGGCCATGAAGGCCGCCAGTTGCTCGCGCAGCGGGCCGAAACCTTCGGTGGCGCCGTATTGCAGTGCCAGCCCGGGGTTCTCCATCAGCGCCTTGTCAGCCGCTTGCTTGATACCGTCCACATCAAACATGGCACTGTCGGGAAAACCACCCGCGAAGCTGATGATTCCTGGCTTGCCCAGCAGTTTGAAGAGTTCACGGATGGCAGAGGTTTCGACATGGTTCAGTCGGTCGGCAAATTGCATATGGACAAGCCCTTTTCGCAAGCAAACGGATACGAACCGCCTTCAGCGGCGGCAACACGCTATTGTCATCCTTTTGGAAGCATTTCACTGTCAAAGGCGATGTGCAGCCGTTCTGCAAGACAATGCATGGCAATTGCACATCTGCCATGAAAAAAAGCACCATCACCCCCTTCTTCGCCACCTTGCGCGAAGCCAATCCCTCACCGCAAACCGAGCTGGTCTACACCACCGTCTTTGAACTACTGACAGCCGTGCTGCTGTCTGCCCAGGCCACGGACGTGGGCGTCAACAAGGCCACACGCAAACTGTTTCCGGTCGCCAACACCCCGCAAGCCATCCTGGATCTGGGCCTTGAAGGGCTGGAGAGCTACATCAAGACCATCGGCCTGTATCGCAGCAAGGCCAGGCATCTGATGGAGACATGCCGCATCCTGGTGGAACGCCATGGCGGCAAAGTCCCCGATACACGCGAGGCGCTGGAGGCGCTGCCAGGCGTGGGCCGCAAGACCGCCAACGTGGTGCTCAATGTGGCCTTTGGCCAGCCCACCATGGCCGTGGACACTCATATCTTTCGCGTCAGCAACCGCACCGGCCTTGCCCCGGGCAACACGGTGCTGGAGGTCGAAAAACAGCTGCTCAAGCGCGTGCCGGCAGAGTTTGCCGTGGACTCCCACCACTGGTTGATTTTGCTGGGGCGCTACATCTGTCAGGCACGCAAGCCCAAGTGCTGGGAGTGTTTGGTGGCTGCGCAGTGCGACTACCAGCCCAAGACCGAAGCACCGGCCCAACGCAAATGACACGACCAGGTCACCTCCGGTTTTCTTGACTTACATCCGATAAGGATTGACGCAAAGCAATAAGTATTAACCCGGACTTCACTACATTGTCAGCGTTACCAACCAACATGGACAAAGTAAGGGAGCCCGACATGACAAGCACTCCTGCTGCTGCCCCACAGGCAGCTCCTGCTCCAACCAAGCTGCTACCGAAGATAGGTCTGGCTGCAGCCTTTATCGCGCTGCTGGCCATTGTGCTGATGCCCTCACTGCCAGGCCTGCCGGTTGCAGGCCAGATGATGCTGGGCATTTTGGCGTTTGCCGTGATCGTCTGGATGACCGAGGCGCTGGATTATTCCGTCTCTGCCGTGGTCATTGGCGCCCTGATGATCGGCCTGCTGGCCATCAGCCCCGTGCCCGGCAAGGAAGGGGCCGACGCCGTCGCCATGGGCACCAAGGCGGCCTTGCCCTATGCACTGGGCGGCTTCAACAGCAGTGCCGTGGTGCTGGTGGCAGCTGCCTGCTTCATTGCCGCCGCCATGACAGCCACCCGGCTCGATCAGCGGATTGCGCTGCAGGTGCTTGCTTTCGTGCCCGCCCGTGCCAAGTATGTGGTGATGGGAGCCATTCTGGTGGGCTTTTTGCTGTCCTTCATCGTACCCAGCGCCACAGCCCGCGTGGCCTGCCTGATGCCCATCATGCTGGGCTTTCTGACGGCATTCGGTGCGGATCGTCGCAGCAAATTCGCTGCGCTGGTCGTGATCACGGCCGCCCAGACCGCCAGCGTCTGGAACGTGGGCATCAAGACTGCCGCGGCACAGAACATGGTGGCCATCGGCTTCATCGAACGCCAGTTTGGTGAAACCATTACCTGGGGTGAATGGTTTGTGGCCGGTGCGCCCTTTTCGGCGGCTCTGACCGTACTGCTC
>JAEYRT010000042.1 GCA_023435325.1 Pseudomonadota bacterium
AAAACGGAATTGAAGTGAACTTCACTTCTTGTTTCCATGAGCGTTTGTTTTAGTTCCAAAGAACTTGGCAATTCGCCTTCAAACGCCCACGCTTATCGGCTGTATCTTGTTAAAGATGCTTTGAAGAACCTTCTCTTCAAATCTCGCTCGCTGCGATCAGCGAAGCCTTGTATTGTAGCACCAATTTCTTGGTGGTTGCAAAGAATTTTTAAATTTTCTTTTGCACCGCTGAAAGCTTGTTGCGATCAGCGAAGCCGCAAGTATATACCCATTTCTGTAACACTTCAGGGAAATCCCTTGGATTTCCTGCAACCGCCTGTTGGCGGTTGCTTTGCCCCGGGGTCTAGCGCTGCTGCACGGCTTGCTCCAGCGCATCAACAAACAGGGCCGGCACATCACAACCCGTTTGCTGCTGGATCTCCTGGAAACAGGTGGGGCTGGTGACATTGATCTCGGTGACCTTGTCACCAATCACATCAAGGCCCACCAGCAGCAATCCACGCTGCACCAGTACAGGTCCCAGTTTTGCCGCAATGGCGTGGTCTGTCTCGCTCAGCGGCTGCGCCACGCCTTTGCCTCCGGCAGCCAGGTTGCCACGTACTTCATTGCCTTGTGGGATGCGAGCCAGACAGAAAGGCACGGGTTGACCGCCGATGATGAGGATGCGTTTGTCACCCTGGGCGATGGCAGGCAAGAACTTTTGCACCATGACACTGGTGCTACCTTGCTGATTGAGGGTTTCGATGATGGAGCCCAGATTCATGCCGTCAGCACCGACACGGAAGATGCCCATACCGCCCATGCCGTCCAGGGGCTTCAAGATGATGTCTTGGTGTTGGGCATGGAAAGCGCGGATGTCTTGCGGGTTGCGCGTGATCAGCGTAGGGCCCAGCACTTCAGGAAATTCCATCACCGCCATTTTTTCGGGATGGTTGCGCAGCGCCTCTGGGCTGTTGAAGACCTTGGCGCCTTCACGTTCGGCCTGGCTGAGCATGTGGGTGGCGTAGAAGAACTCGCTGTCAAAGGGCGGATCTTTGCGCATGAGCACGGCATCAAAATCCGCCAGGGCTTGCTGCGCCACGCCGACCTCTTCATACCAATGGTCCAGCGCACCCGTCAGGCGCAAGGCACGCACTTGCGCCATGACTTTGCCGCCGACCTGCCAGCTGATGTTTTTGGGCTCCGTCACAAATACGGTATGACCGCGACGCTGCGCTTCGCGCATCATGGCGAAGGTGCTGTCTTTTTTGGTGTTGAAGGTGCTCAGCGGATCGGCGACAAACAGAAATTGCATGGTGTGCGGGGGCCACGGCCCCGTTCTTCAAAAAGTTTCCAGGTCAAGGCGTTACTTTGTACGCCAAGGTCGGTACTGTTGCACAAACAAGGCCACACTGCCAGCGACCACGCCCCAAAATGCCGATCCCACACCCGCGATCACCACGCCGCTGAGAGTGACCAGAAAGGTAATGAGGGCTGCTTCTCGGCTGCTGTCTTGCTGCAATGCCGCCACCAGCCCTGCGCTGATACTCCCCAGCAACGCCAGACCGGCAATCGCCATGACCAGTTCCTGAGGAAAGGCGGCCAGCAGCCCCGCCACCACCGCACCGAAGATCCCCAGCACGATATAGAACAACCCACACCACACCGCAGCGGTATAGCGCCTGGCAGGCTGGGCATGCGCTTCAGGCCCCATGCAGATGGCAGCGGTGATGGCCGCCAGGTTGATGCCGAATGCGCCAAAGGGCGCAAGCAGAAAAGTCACCCCTCCTGTCAGCCCCACCAACTTGGAGACTGGCAAGGCAAAGCCTGCAGAACGAATGATCGCCACCCCTGGCAGGTTTTGCGATGCCATGGTCACCACAAACAGTGGCAAGGCCAAGCTGATGCACGCTTGCCAGGAGAACGTGGGCGTGGTCCATTGCGGCATGGCCAGCGACCACTGCACCTGCTCCCAGCGCATCTGACCCTGCAAGGCCGCCCACAGAACACCAGCCAGCAACGTCAGCATGACGGCATAACGCGGCCATATGCGGCGCGAGAGCAAATAGGCCAGCAGCATGGCCAGCACCAGGGGCAAAGCGGTTTGCGCCGATTCAAACACCTGCAGACCAAAACGGGCCAGCACTCCGGCCAGCAAAGCGGCGGCAATGGAAGCGGGGATGCGATCCATCAGCTTTTCAAACCAGCCGCTATAGCCAAACAGCGCAATCAACGCTGCGCTGAGCATGAAGGCGCCCACAGCCTCGGCCATGGAAAAACCGCCGCTCACGCCCGACGCGGCCAGCACTGCGGCCCCTGGCGTGGACCACGCCACCATCACGGGTTTGCGCAGCCACAAAGAAGGGACCACACAGCACAGGCCAATGCCCCAGCCCAGCGCCCACATCCATGAGCTGATTTGTGCAGGCGTTGCGCCAAAGGCCTGTGCCGCCTGAAAGACCAAAGCCACTGAACTGGTGACACCCACCAGTACCGCCACAAAGCCAGCGCTCAAAGCGGATAGGCTGAAGTCTTTGAAAAATTGCATAGCTGCACATTGTGCGCAGGCGGGCGGTTCTGCGCCATAGCTCATGGCGCACAGCCACGCCAACGGCACAAAAAAAGCGCATGACTTGCATCACGCGCTAACAAATAGGAGCTATCAACGCTTGCGCTGCCTCGTTTTCAAATAGTTTCCAATCTGAAAACCAAGCCAGGCAAGCGTTAGGCGCTCTCATCATTACAAAACCACGATGACCGCGCAGACGGGCTTAGTCGTAGACCTCAGCCTCGGGGTTGGTGGCTTCCAGCTCATAGCTGGCAGCCAGCATGGCCAGGCGGGCAATCACGCCATACATATAGAAGCGGTTGGGCGCGCTGGCGCCAGGGTGCATGCCGGGTTGAGGCATGTGGGTGCTGTGGGCAAAGGCCAGGGGCACGTAGCTGGAGCCAGGGGCGTTGAGGTTTTCGTCCATGCCGCGCTCGGGGTGCATGCGATAAAAGCCACCCACCACGTAGCGATCCAGCGTGTAGACCACAGGCTCGGCAACGGCGTCATGCATGCGCTCGGAAGTCAGCACACCCTCCTGGATGATGACGTCTTGCACCATCTGGCCATCCTTGATGATGCCCATCTTGTTGCGTGCCTTCTTGGTCAGCTCATCAAGCTCCTTGGCATCGCGCACGGTCATCACGCCCATGCCATAGGTGCCGTTGTCGGCCTTGACGATGGCGAACGGCTTTTCCTTGATCCCGTATTCCTTGTACTTGCGGCGCACCTTGGTCAGCAAGGCATCGACCTGCTCGGCCAGATTGCCCAGGTTGCCCCCTTCGCTGAAGTCCAGCCCTTCGGATTTGGCAAACAGGGGATGGATCAGCCAGTGGTCAATGCCCAGCAACTTGCCAAAGCGCTTGGCCACTTCTTCATAGCTCTGGAAGTGGCGGCTCTTGCGGCGCACGCTCCAGCCGGCGTGCACAGGTGGCAGCAGGTACTGCTCGTACAACTCTTCCAGGATGCCGGGCACACCGGCGGACAAGTCGTTGTTGAGCAAGATGGTGCAGGGATCGAAATACTTCAGACCCAGGCGGCGCTTGGTGCGGATCACGGGCTCGAGCAGCACGGTCTCGCCGTTGGGCAGCTTGAGCTCGGTGGGCTTCTTGATGTCGGGGCTGATCGAGCCCAGACGGGCATTCAAGCCTGCCATCTTGAAGATGCGCTGCAGCTGGGCCAGATTGCTCAGGTACGAGGGGTTGCGGTTGTGGTTCTCCGGAATGATCAGGAGGTTGCGCGCCTCGGGGCAGATCTACTCGATCGCCGCCATGGTGGCCTGCACTGCCAGGGGCAGCATCTGGTCGGTCAGATTGTTCCAGTTGCCGGGAAACAGGTTGGTGTCCACCGGTGCCAGCTTGAAGCCCGAGTTGCGAATGTCCACCGAACTGTAAAAGGGCGGTGTGTGCTCCATCCACTCCAGCCGGAACCAGCGCTCGATGGCAGGCATGGAGTCGATGATGCGCTGTTCTAGCTCGTTGATCGGGCCGGTCAAAGCAGTGATGAGATGTGGAACCATGAATGTCCTCAAACGACGGTGGTTGTGTAATTGTAGGGAGTCGCCACGAAATTAAGTACTTACCCTTATGCCCTAAATCATACGCATGTGCTTGCTCAGCGCCGCCAGAAAGCCGGAGTAAGCAAGGCAAGAAAGCTCAAAATCTCCAGGCGTCCCAACAACATACCCAACGTGCAAATCCAGATCTGGAAGTCCGTGAGCACTGCATAACTTGCAGCAGGCCCCACCGCTCCCAAACCTGGCCCCAGGCAGTGCACGCTGGCTATCACTGCGGAAACTGCGGTGATCGGATCCAAGTCAGTGAGCATCAGGCCCATGCTCAGCACCACAATAGTGCCGCCATACACGAGCATAAATGCCAAAACTGCAAAAATCATGCGGTTATCCACGAGTCGACCACCCAACACTACCGGTTGTATCGCGCGTGGATGCACCAATCTTGTCAGTTCACGCCTTGCCTGACTGAACAGAATCAGCATACGCATCATCTTGATGCCCCCGCCCGTAGAGCCGGCGCTGGTGGCCATGCCGGACAGCAGCAGCATGAACATGGGCGCAAACACTGGCCAGGACAGATAGTCCGTGGTGGCAAAGCCCGTGGTCGTGGCCACCGACACCGCGTTGAACATGCCGTAGCGCAGAGCGTCCCATATTCCATACACCCCTTTGGCCCACAGCAGCAACGCCACCAACAGTGCGCCACCCAGCAAGACACTGACCGTTGCGCGCATTTCAGGATCACGCCAGAAGCCGCGCCAGTTGCCTTTGCGCATGGCCACAAAGTACAGCGCAAAGTTGCAACTGGCAGCCACCATGAAGACAAAGGCAATGCCCTCCAGCAAAGGCGACTGGAAATGCCCAAAACTTTTGTCGTGCGAGGACAGCCCGCCCAGGCTCACCGTGGTGAACATGTGCATCAGCGCATCGAGCGGCGGCATGCCACCCAGCCAAAATGCGCCAAAGCAGCTGATCGAGAACACGGCATACACACCCCACAGCCCTTTGGCGGTGCCGGTGATGCGCGGCGTGAGCTTGGTGTCCTTGACCGGCCCGGCTGCCTCGGCCCGGAACAGCTGGCTGCCCCCGACGCCCAGCAGCGGCATGATGGCCACCGCCAGAACCAGAATGCCCATGCCACCGATCCACTGCAAAAAAGTGCGCCAGATATTGAGTGATATCGGCAGTTCATCCAGCCCCGACAGCACCGAGGAACCTGCAGTGGTCAGGCCTGAGACCGCTTCGAAATAGGCATAGGTGAATGACAGTGTCTGCCCCAACTGGTGATAGACCAGCATCATGGGCAGTGCAGCGCTCAAAGGCAGGCATACCCACACCAGCGTCACCAGGATCACGCCATGGCGTGGGTGCAGCTCCTGTTTGTGGTGCCGCATAGCCAGCCACAAGGCCAGCCCCACCACCGCAGTGCAACCCATGGCCGTGGGCCATACCTGCCACATGCCATCCTGCCACCACCAGGAGGCAGCCAGCGGCACATTCATGCTCAAGGCAAAAAACACCAGCAATACGCCCAGCACCCGCAAGACCGGAAACAGATCGCGCATATCGCGGCTCCTGGCTTAAAAGAAGGTGGCGCTGACGCGGAACAAGCGCTCGACCTCTTGCACCAGACGCTTGTGGGGCAGGAAGAACACCACGTGGTCGTTGGTTTCGATCACGGTGTGACTGCGGGGAATGATGACCTCGGGCTCCACACTGCCGGACGGTGCACCCATGTCTTCGGTGTCCGGCAAGCCACGGATAATCAGGCCAATGTGCACTTCGGGCGGCAGCTTCAGATCCTGCACTCTGCGGCCCACCACTTTCGAGCTTTTGCGGTCGCCGCGCGCCACGATTTCCAGTGCTTCGGCCACACCGCGACGCAGGCTGTGCACGGCCTGTACATCGCCTTTGCGCACATGGGCCAAAAACTCTCCGAGCATGGCCTGCGCAGGAGAGAGCGCAATATCGATCTGCGTACCGTGCATCAAGTCGGCGTAGCTGCGGCGATTGATCAACGCCAGCACACGGCTGGCACCCAGGCGCTTGGCCAGCAGGCAGGCCATGATGTTGTTTTCATCGTCCTCGGTCAGCGCCAGGAACAAATCGGTTTCGTCGACGTTTTCGTCCGAAAACAGGTCTTCATCAGTCGGGTTGCCGTGCAGCACCAGCACATCGCTGGGCAGGGCCGCGGCCAGCTGCTCACAGCGCAAGGGGTCGCGTTCAATGATCTTGATGATGAAGCGCCCCGGCTGGGCTGCCAGCTCGCGCGCCAGCTGCAGACTGACCTGGTCACCACCCGCGATCAGAATCCTGCGCACTGCACGTGCCATCTGGCCTGTGGGACGGTGGAAGGCCTCCAGCACCTCCTGCAGGTGTTCACTGGATGCCAGCACGAACACCTCGTCGCCAGGTTCGATGCGCGTGGTTCCGTCGCAGCGGATGAACCGGTCGGGTTCCTCCGGGAAGCGGCGGTAAATCGCCACAATGCGCAAACCCAGCTCAGGGTTGTGCAGGCGCAAGTCACCGATGCGCATGCCCACCGCCGGAGCCCTGGCTCGGGCACGCACAGAGGCCAGACAGGCGCGGCCTCCTGCAAACTCCCTCACCTGCAGAGAGTCGGGGTATTCAATCAGCTTGTGGATGTAGCGGGTCAACGAGGCTTCGGGGCAGATGATGGCATCCACGGCAAAGCCCTCTTGCCCCATCAGGGGCTGCCCCACGTCAAACCCCGAAGAGCGCACACGAGCCACGCGGGTCGGTATGCCGAACACCATGTGCGCGATCTTGCAGCACACCAGATTGGTCTCGTCCTGGGCCGCGCAGGCGATCAGCAGATCGGTATCGGCAGCGCCCGCTTCGGACAGCACCTGCACATCAATGCCATTGCCCAGCACCCCCCGCAGGTCAAAGCGGTCTTGCAGGTCGGCCAGCCGCTCGGCATCGGTATCGATCACCGTGATGTCATTGCGCTCGGAGACCAGGCTCTCCGCCACGCTATAGCCCACCCGGCCTGCTCCCAAAATAATGATTTTCATGCACCGTCCTTGTACTGTCGCGCATGGCAAAAAGAAAGGCAGCCGTGAAGCCGCCCTTTCTTGATCAGTGATTAGCTGCGCACATCGCCTTCGCCCAAGACCACATATTTGAGCGATGTCAGACCCTCGATGCCTACCGGACCGCGCGCATGGAATTTGTCGGTACTGATGCCGATCTCAGCACCCAGCCCATACTCGAAGCCATCAGCAAAGCGCGTGCTGGCGTTGACCATCACGCTGGCCGAATCAACCTCCCGCAAGAACTTTTGTGCATGCACATAGTCGCGCGTGAGGATGGCCTCGGTGTGTCCGCTGGAGTAGCGGTTGATATGGGCAATGGCTTCCTCCACGCCTTCCACCACCTTCACGCTGATGATGGGGGCCAGGTATTCCTCGCTCCAGTCTGCCTCCGTGGCAGCCGCCAATTTCAGGCCATCGACGGCCTGCAAAATGGCCAAAGACTCTGCACAGCCACGCATTTCAACCCCCTTGGCCGCAAAGATGGCGCCAATCTGGGGCAAAAATGTCTGAGCCACACCACGTGCCACCAGCAGGCTTTCAGTGGCATTGCAGGGGCTGTACTTGTTGGTCTTGGCGTTGTCCGTCACTTTGGCGGCCAGCGCAATGTCGCAAGGGTCATCCACATACGTGTGGCAATTGCCGTCCAGGTGCTTGATCACGGGCACCTTGGCCTCGCGGCTGATGCGCTCGATCAGGCTCTTGCCACCGCGCGGGATGATGACATCCACATAGGCAGGCATGGCAATCAGCTGGCCCACGGCCTCGCGGTCGGTCGTGCCCACCAATTGCACACCATGCGCAGGCAGGCCGGCTTCGACCAGGGCCTGCTCCACCAGCCTGGCCAGCGCCTTGTTGGACTCGATGGCTTCCGAGCCGCCACGCAAGATGCAGGCATTGCCGCTCTTGATCGACAGGCTGGCCGCCTCAATGGTCACATTCGGGCGGCTTTCGAAAATCATGCCGAACACGCCGATCGGCACACGCATCTGGCCCACGCGGATGCCGCTGGGCTGCTGCTTCATACCAGTGATCTCGCCAATCACATCCGGCATGTGTGCCAGCTGCTCGCAGCCTTGCGCACAGGTTTCCAGCACTTTGGGCGTCAGGCGCAGACGATCGACCATGGGAGCAGCCAGACCATTGGCCACCGCACGCTCCAGGTCTTTGGCGTTATCAGCCTGCAGGTCCTGGACGCTGGCACGCCGCAGGCGTGCCCGCGCCAGCATGGCGTTGCGTTTGGTAGCTGCATTCGCCCGTGCCATCTGGGCTGCGGCCACTTTTGCTTGCAAACCCAGGGTTTGCATATATTCGGCAATGTTCAGCGCATTCATGCGCGCATTCTCGCCGAGAAATTTACCCCGCGCACGGTGGCTTCCCGCTGCACCACGCTCTACACTGCGGGCATTCTGAGGAGACATTGCCATGACCGCCAGCACCGATGCCCTGATTGAACTCCAGGCTTTTGAAGATGCCCTGCTGCGCTTTGAAGATGAAAGCATCACGGCCAGCGCCCTCAATGAACAAGCGCGAGCTTCGCAAGCTTTATTGACGGCCTTGCCCGAACGCTATGGCACGGTGTTGCTGCAACTGCTGGACCGCCTGGAATCCAGTGCGCTGTTCACCGAGGAGAGCTGCTCTTTCAGCCAGACCGATCTGCATGAGCATTTGCGCGGCTGGATCCGCAAAGCGCGCGAGCAACTCCATACGTCCCAATAAAAAAGGCTGCCAGCGCGCTGTCAACGCTGGCAGCTATGCCATCCCGGCGGGGTTATGAGGCTTACTGGGCGCGTTCGCCTACATAAATTTCCACACGGCGGTTGCGTGCTCGTCCATCCGCAGTACTGTTGGAGGCGATGGGCTGGTAGGAGCCACGGCCTTCCGTCTGAATGCGGCTGCCGCTGACGCCGCGTTGCATCAGATAGTCACGCGTGCTGTTGGCACGGTTGAGCGACAGAGGGTTGTTGATGGCATCCGAACCGGTGCTGTCGGTGTGGCCCACGATGCGCACTTCTGCATTGGGGCTGCTGCGCAAACCTTCTGCGAAGCGATCCAGGATGGGGGCAAAGTTGCTCTTGATATCGTAGCGGCCCGTGTCAAAGGAGATATCGCTCGGGATTTCCAGCTTCAGCTGGTTGTCCTGGGTCTGGACCACCTGTACGCCAGTGCCCTGGGTGGCCGCTTCCATTTCCTGCTTGCGCTTTTCCTGGTTTTGCGACCAGATGTAGGTGCCAATACCACCCAGGGCAGCACCTGCTGCAGCGCCTACTCCCGCCTTGCCGCCGGTGGCGGCGCTGATGGCTGCACCAGCCAAAGCCCCGACGCCAGCGCCAGCTGCTGTGCGCTTGGTGGTATCAGACATGCCGTCCGTAGCGGCACAACCAGTGATCAAGAGTGCTGCAGCTACAGACGCTGCAATGGTGAGGTTTTTACGCATAGTTTGTTCCTTTTCATCATCAGCACAACCGAATGGCTGGTACCTCATTGTGTAAACGCTGCTTGCCAGAGCCATCAGCCACCCCTGATGGCTTGCGTAGGACTGGTCGTCAAAGGCTATCCGTCTTTTCCTGGCTCTTCGTCGTCTGGCACCAGCTCGCCTTTCTCACGTCCGTGAAACATGGTCCACCAAACAATCGCCACCAAAATCAGCAAAGCAAGCAACGCTTCAAGCAAAATCAAGCCCATGACCGCATCTCTCCTGCTTCGTGTTTCGATGGCGCTGATTGTAGGCAGCCTCGTTGCTTGCTCCACCGGCCCCCGTGCGCCTCAACCAGGGCCTTCCTCCCCTGGAGGGCCAGACACCGGTTTCCCCACAGGAGAGGTCATTGATACAGCTCCGCTGGGGCCACCCAGCTACCGTCCCAAGAGCCGCTGGTTGCCTGTGCGCTGGGCCGAATTGCCAGGTTTCGATGCAGATGCCCTGCATGAAGCGTGGAACGCCTGGCTGCGCAACTGTGAGCGCCCCCATGCTGCACTGGCCCACCTGTGCGATGACGTGCGGCGCCTGAGCATTGCCAGCATCGAAGAGCAGCGCCACTGGCTGCAGACGCACTGGCAGCCCTACCGCATCGAGTCCCTGGACGGCAAATCGCAAGGCATGCTGACTTCGTACTACGAGCCGGAAATGGTGGGTTCTCGCGTGCGCACCGACGTGTTCAACATCCCGCTGTACCGTGTGCCTGCTGGCTTCGGCGTGCGCAAGCCCTGGTACACGCGCCAGCAGATCGAAACGCTGCCTGAAGCGCAGGCGGCCCTGGCGGGGCGCGAGATTGCGTGGCTCAGCGACCCAATCGAAGCCCTGGTGCTGCACATCCAGGGTTCTGGCCGCTTGCGCGTGACGGAGCCCGACGGCAGCGAGCGCATGATTCGCCTGGCCTACGCTGGCACCAATGACCAGCCCTATAAAAGTGTCGGGCGTTGGTTGTTGGACCGCAAGCTGATCACCGACGCAAGCTGGCCCGGGATCAGTGCCTGGATTGCGGTCAACCCCCAGCATGTGCAAGAAATGCTGTGGAGCAATCCGCGCTATGTGTTCTTCAAGGAAGAGCCGCTGGACGGCCTGGACACCCAGTTTGGCCCGCGGGGAGCACAGGGCGTGCCCCTCACCCCCGGGCGTTCGATTGCAGTCGATCGCAGCAGCATTCCCTATGGCACACCCGTGTGGATGTACTCCAAGGGCATAGAAGTCGAGTACCAGCGTCTTGTCATGGCCCAGGACACCGGCAGCGCCATCGTAGGCGCGGTGCGTGCAGACTACTTCATGGGCTGGGGCAAGGAAGCCGGTGATCTGGCAGGACGCATCAAACAGCCTTTGCGACTGTGGGCCCTGTGGCCTAAAGGGGTCCCGATTCCCCGGTAACGCCTGAGTCTGTGGGCTGTGCAGCAGCCCGCATGGCCGGGAAGCGCACCGTAAACAGGGCTCCCGGTGGATGGCGCTGCGGCTTGGCATCATCGAGCAGCACCTCGGCCCCATGCTGGCGCGCAATTTCCTGAACGATGGGCAGGCCCAGGCCCGAACCATCCGCCTCCGACCCGAGGGCACGATAAAACGGCTGAAATACCAGCTCCCGCTCCTCCAGGGGCACGCCAGGCCCGGTGTCCTCCACCTGCAACAACACCACACGCGCCAGCGGATCGGGCAATACGCGTGCCGTGACTATGGCGGGCTGGTCTGCACTGGAAGGGCTGTAGTTGATGGCATTGCTCAGCAGGTTACGCACCAGCTCCTTGAGCAATGTGGCATTGCCTTGCAGCCAAACACCGTAGTCTCCGGGCTCGGCGCCTTCATAGCCCATGTCCACATGGCGCTCCATGGCCAGAGGAAGCAGGTCCTGCATCACTTCAATGACCAGTTGCGCCAGATCACAAGGCGCACGCTGCAAGCCCGTTCCACCCCCTTCCGCACGCGCCAGCGACAGCAATTGATTCACCGTGTGCGTCGCCCGAATGCTGGAGCGCGCAATCTGGTCCAGGGAACGCTTGAGCTCTTCCGTGCTCATGCCCTCGCGCTGGGCCAGATCAGCCTGCATCCGCAACCCCGCCAAAGGTGTCTTCAGCTGGTGGGCTGCATCGGCCAGAAAGCGCTTCTGGGTGGCCAATGATTCGTTCAGGCGGCGCAGCAGATCATTGACCGCATCCACCAGCGGAACGACCTCCATGGGAACGGCGCGATGGTTCAACGGTGACAAATCCTCGGGTCTGCGTGCGCGAATGCGTTCTTCGAGCCGATGCAGCGGTCGGATGCCCCGTGCCAGCGCCAGCCACACCAGCAGCACCGACAGCGGCAGGATCACAAACTGCGGCAGCATCACCCCCTTGATGATTTCAGCTGCCAGCACGCTGCGTTTTTCACGTGTTTCCGCCACCTGGACCAGCGCCACCTCATCCGCACCGACCAGAGGCAGGCGCACCCAGAGTGCAGCCACACGGATGTCTATGCCACGCAACTCATCATCGCGCAGCACCACCTCACCGGCAGGCACCGCATAGCGCGAGTGCGCGGACGGAAAATCTCTGTCACCGGACAGCAACTGTCCCTTGTGGTCCAGCACTTGATAGAACACCAGGTCTGATTCGTCGGCGCGCAGGATTTCCGTGGCTGGCTGCGGCAGGTTGAATTGCAGCTTCCCTTTGGCATCGACCATGATGAGCTGGGCCAAGGCATGCACGTTGTATTCCAGTGCACGGTCAAACGGCTTGTTGGCCAGCGACTGCGCCACCAGCCACGTCAGCGCCAAGCTCACGGGCCACAGCAGCAGCAAGGGCGTGAGCATCCAGTCCAGGATTTCCCCGAACAAGGAACGCTGCTCACGCTGAAAAATCTTCACGAGGCGGGGCTTGAACTTGGTTTTTTTTGGCCGCTAGCGCTGTTGCAGCAAGCGTTTCCAGCTACTTTTTTCAGTTGGGGATTTTTTCCAGGCAATAACCAAGGCCGCGCACCGTGGCAATGCGGATCGGGCCACGCTCGATTTTCTTGCGCAGGCGGTGGATATAGACCTCAATGGCGTTGTTGCTCACCTCTTCGCCCCACTCGCACAGCCGCTCCACCAGCTGATCCTTGCTCACCAGGCGCCCCGCACGCTGCAGCAACACCTCCAGCAAGCCCAGCTCGCGGGCTGACAGCTCCACCATCTTGCCGTCTATCGTGGCCACACGCCCCGCTTGGTCGTACACCAGGGGGCCATGCTTGATGGTGCTGCTCGTTCCCCCCATGCCACGGCGCGTCAGCGCACGCACACGGGCTTCCAGCTCCTGCAAGCTAAAGGGCTTGGCCATGTAGTCGTCTGCGCCAAAGTCCAGGCCCTGCACGCGCTCTTCCACACTGTCTGCCGCGGTGAGAATGAGTACAGGCAAAGCATCGCCACGGCTGCGCATGCGCTTGAGGACTTCCAGCCCATGCATGCGTGGCAGGCCCAGGTCCAGGATCAGCAAATCGAACTGGTTATTGGTGACCAGCGCGGTATCGGCTTCAATGCCGCTGGCCACATGGTCAACCACGGCACCCGCCCCGCGCAGGCTGCGCAGCAGGCCATCGGCCAGTACTTGATCGTCTTCTGCAATGAGGATGCGCATCGGTTTGTCTCCTGGCTGCGCCGCGATCTGGTGCCGCAGGCTGCAGCGTGCATGCCATTTCACGTCGGATGCCGTCGGTAGACACCCTTCATCCAGTCATTCTAGGAGCGGCGCTCAGGCGTCCCAACAGGTGTTTACGCGGGTGCTGCAGCGCAGCAAACACGTGCTCTGGTTCTCAGGCGACATCACCGACATCACTGCCATAAGCTTCCAGCCCCAGGCGCACGACGGTGGCAATATCTTCACCGACCGCTTCGACAAACTCCGCCTCTGCTTGCTGCACCGCACGCTGGAATGCCAGGTGCCATTCGCGCCCAGTGTCGGTATAGACCACTTTTTTCGCGCGACGGTCATGCGGATCGGCCTCACGCGCCACCAGCCCCCAGGCTTCGCACTGGTCCACCAGATCGGTCATGGACTGCTTGCTCATGCCGGCACGTTCGGCCAGATCGGTGATGCGGTCACCCTGCAGCGACAGATGCCGCGTGATGTGGATGTGAGCAGCAGCCACTTTGTCCCGTGCAGCCAGGTTGGACAGCGCCAGCGGCGTGGCATCGTCCCTGGCCATGAGACTGCGCACGCGCTCGTCAAACTTGCGCATGGCATGGCCGATCAAACGGCCCAGATGCACTTGCCGCCAGGCATCGTCCACAGGCACAAATCCATATTTCTCAGACATAGTCAGTTTTTCGAATAGTCAGGCAAGCTGAATATAAATTCTTCAAACTTACCCATACACTACTGTTCAAGCATCCAGCCTGTGAACAATAACAGGGGATGCACTTGTGAAGTCCATTCCCTTCTTTCTTCAAGGAAAACGCCATGAACGCCACCACACGCAACAACGACGCCAACAGCGAAAAAGCCAAGGCCCTCGCCGCGGCACTTGCACAAATTGAAAAGCAATTTGGCAAGGGCACCATCATGAAGCTGGGCGAAGGCGAAGCCGTCGAAGACATTCAAGTGGTGTCCACCGGCTCGCTGGGGCTGGACGTGGCCCTGGGTGTCGGCGGTCTGCCCCGCGGCCGCGTGATTGAAATCTACGGACCTGAGTCGTCCGGCAAGACCACTCTGACGCTGCAGGTCGTGGCCGAGATGCAAAAGCTGGGTGGCACCTGCGCCTTTATCGACGCCGAGCACGCGCTCGATACCGGCTACGCCCAAAAGCTGGGCGTGAACCTGAACGAAGTGCTGATCAGCCAGCCGGATACCGGCGAGCAGGCGCTGGAAATTGTGGACTCGCTGGTGCGTTCGGGTGCTGTGGATCTGATCGTGGTGGACTCGGTAGCCGCCCTGGTGCCCAAGGCCGAAATCGAAGGCGACATGGGCGATA
>JAEYRT010000047.1 GCA_023435325.1 Pseudomonadota bacterium
GGGCCGTAGAAGGCGCTGGCGTACTTGGCGCTGTAGGCCATGATCTTGGTGTAGATGTGGCCTTGCAGCTCCAGCGCTTCGCGGATGGCACCGATGCGGCCGTCCATCATGTCGCTGGGCGCCACCATGTCCACACCGGCTTCGGCATGGGTCAGTGCCTGGCCCACCAATACTTCCACGGTTTCCTCGTTGAGGATGTAGCCGGTCTCGTCCAGGATGCCGTCTTGGCCGTGGCTGGTGTAGGGGTCCAGCGCCACATCGGTCATCACGCCTAGTTGGGGGAATTCTTCTTTCAGCGCGCGCACCACGCGGGGGATCAGGCCGTCGGGGTTGAGTGCTTCTTTGCCGTCAGGTGTTTTCAGGCTGGTGTCAATGGCCGGAAACAGCGCCAGCACGGGGATTTCCAGCTTCACGCATTCTTCGGCTACCGGCAGCAGCAGATCCAGGCTCAGGCGCTCCACGCCGGGCATGGAGGCAATGGCTTCGCGGCGGTTGGTGCCTTCGTGCACAAACACGGGGTAGATGAAGTCGTGCGCCGACAAGCGGCTTTCGCGCACCAGGTTACGGGTGAAGGCGTCGCGGCGCAGACGACGCGGACGGCTTTGCGGGAAAGGGGTAGGGCTAGACAGATGCATGCCGCCATTGTGCGCCTGTCAGCGTCACCTTGCGAGGGTTGACACCTGACGCAGGTATGGCAAACCGTTGGGGATAGCCCGGGTGCACGGACAGGGGGGCGATGCTAGATTCCTTCCCTGAAAGCGGCTTGCCGCATTCCCTGCTTCACCTCCCTGAGCAGGCCTCTTCACGGAGGATTTTGTGAAGCCCGGCTGCAAGCCGGGCTTTTTTTTCCAGACTGCGCAGCCAGGGAGCGGCTTACACTGTGACCATGTTGTGGGTCAAAGCTTTTCATATCGTCTTCGTGACCAGCTGGTTTGCGGGGCTGTTTTATTTGCCGCGTATCTTCGTGAATCTGGCGATGGTCACCCCGGGCTCCGTGTCCGAGCGCGATCGGTTGATCGGCATGTCTCAGCGCTTGCTGCGTTTTTCCACCATCCTGGCAGTGCCCGCCGTTGGGCTGGGCCTGTGGCTGTGGCTGGGTTATGGCTTTGCCGGTGGCTGGCTGCATGCCAAGCTGGCGCTGGTACTGGCCGTGATTGCCTACCATTACAGCTGTGCGGTGCTGCTGCGTCAGCTGGTGGCCGACAACTGCCAGCGCAGCCATCGGTGGTTTCGCTGGTACAACGAATTGCCGGTGCTGCTGCTGCTGGCCATCGTCATCCTCGTGGTCGTCAAACCCTTTTAAATCCTTGTAAGCCTCGAACCGAGGGGGGCTGACTGTGTTCAAAACTTCGGCCTGGCCGCTGGCCATGCTGTATTTCGCCTTGATTGTGTTTGCCAGCCTGTTTCCATTTGAAGGCTGGCGGGCGCAGGGCATCTCGCCGTGGGTGTTCGTGACGGCGCCACTGCCTCCGCCTTACTGGACGTGGTTTGACGTCAACACCAATATTGCCGGCTATGTGCCGCTGGGCTTTTTGCTGGCATTGGGTGGCTTGCGCAGCGGCTGGGGCGCGTGGTCCTTGCCAGCGGCCATGGTGGCAGGCGCTGCGCTGTCGCTGAGCATGGAGTTTCTGCAAATCTTCCTGCCCCGGCGTGTGCCATCCAATATGGATTTCGTGACCAATGCACTGGGTGTGACTCTGGGAGCGTTGGTCGCTGGGGCGCTGGAGTGGCTGGGGCTGCTGCAGCGCTGGAGCGTGTTTCGTGAACGCTGGTTCGGGGTTCAGCCGCAGGGAGGACTGGTCCTCATAGGTCTGTGGCCGATAGCACTGTTGTTTCCTGCGGGCCTGCCCTTTGGGTTGGGACAGGTGCTGGAGCGTCTCGACAAAACCCTGGACGTCTGGCTCGAAGGAACCCCTTTCATGGACTGGCTGCCGTTGCGCGAAGCACCTTTGGTGCCTTTGGCACCCAGTGCGGAAATGCTGTGCGTCATGCTGGGGCTGCTTGCACCTTGCCTGCTGGGCTATATGCTGATCGTGCAGAAGTGGCGCCGCGCCGTGTTTGCCATGGTGGCTTTGGTGGCGGGCGTGGCAGCCACGACCCTGTCGGCCGCCATGGCCTATGGCCCTGCGCATGCCTGGGAGTGGCTGACCTTGCCGACACAAGCCGGTCTGGTGGCAGCCATTTTGCTGGCCGCCTGCGCCTTGCCCGTGCCCCGGCACTGGTGCGCGCTGCTATTGCTGCTGGTGCTGATGTGGCAGCTCAACTGGCTGAATCAGGCGCCGCTCAATCCTTATTTCGCGGACACGCTCCAGTCCTGGGAGCAGGGGCGCTTCATGCGGTTTTATGGGCTGGGTCAATGGCTGGGCTGGATCTGGCCGTATGCAGTGCTGGTGTATGTGGCTTTGCGCCTGACCCAGCGTCAAGCCAAAGCGCAGACCTAGAATGCCTGCATCATGAGCGACAACACATCCAGCGGCTACTACAGCCGCCACATCTTCTTTTGTTTGAATGAGCGCCCGAATGGCGAGGACTGCTGTGCACTGCACGGAGCCAAAGCGGGTTTTGACCATTGCAAGAAGGCCGTCAAGGACGCCGGGCTGGCAGGCAAGGGCCAGGTCCGCGTGAACAAGGCCGGATGCCTGGATCGCTGCGCGGCGGGTCCGGTCGCAGTGGTGTACCCGGAAGGTACGTGGTACACCTTTGTGGACAACGAGGACATTGATGAAATCGTTGAGTCCCACCTCAAGAATGGCCAGGTGGTGGAGCGCTTGCTGGTTCCACCGGAACTTGGCCGCTGAAAAGAACTCAGACACGCGATTGAAGCATTTTTGTTATTTGGCGCCCGTAGACTCAGCGCTGAATGCTATGAATTAGGTAGTTTTTTGCGAGGTGCCGCCGTTGAATGCCCAGACAGAACGCTTTTCCCTTACCGGCGCTGCCGGCGTGATTGAAGCATTGCGCGATCGCCCTGCGGGCGCACCCAAAGGGGTGGCAGTGATTGCACACCCCCATCCGCTGTTTGGGGGCACCATGGACAACAAAGTGGTGCAAACCCTGGCGCGCGCATTCGTGCAGACTGGCTGGGAGGCCATCCGCTTCAATTTTCGTGGCGTTGGCGCCAGTCAGGGTGAACATGATGCAGGCCGCGGAGAAGCACAGGATCTGCTGGAAGTGGTGCGCCAGGTAGCGCCACAAGGCCCCTTGGCGCTGGCCGGTTTCTCGTTTGGCGCCTTCGTGACCACGCATGCCGTGGCTGCACTCTGGGATGAGGGGCGGATCGAGAAGGTGGTGCTGGTCGGCACGGCTGCCAGCCGGTTCGAGCCCGCCACCTTGCCATCCGACGCACATGCATGCACGCTGGTGCTGCACGGCGAAAAGGACGATACCGTGCCGTTGCAGTCCGTGATGGACTGGGCCCGTCCGCAGATACTGCCTGTAACAGTTGTCCCGGATGGAGGTCATTTCTTCCACGGACAATTGCCCTTGCTCAAAGGGCTGGTGGCTCGCCACCTCAGTGCTTCACATGTGTGAAGGTGATTGCCTGTTGATGTTGAAATTAGAGAATCCGAGTTGTTCATGAAGCCTGTTTTATCGACCCTGCGCACGCTGGCACTGACCGCGGCTTTGGCTCCCCTGTGGGCGAATGCCCAGATCGCACAGTTGCAACCGCCAGAAATTGCGGCCCATACCTATATGCTGGTGGATGTCACTGCCAACCAGGTGCTGGCCTCTAAGGATGTGGATGCGCCGGTCGAGCCCGCATCGCTGACCAAGCTGATGACGGCCTATCTGGTGTTTGATGCGTTGCGCGCCAAGAAGATCACGCTGGAGCAGCGCTTGCCGGTGAGTGAGCAGGCGTGGAAGATGCCTGGTTCGCGCATGTTCATCGACCCCAAGATGCAGGTGCCGGTGGAAGACCTGCTCAAGGGCATGATTGTGCAGTCGGGCAATGATGCGACCATGGCGCTGGCCGAGGGCGTTGGCGGGACCAAGGAAAACTTTGTGCGCCTGATGAATGAGCAGGCCAAGGCGCTGGGCATGACCGGCACCTCGTACAAGAACCCGGAAGGTCTGACGGAAGCGGGTCACTACACCACAGCGCGCGACCTGTCCATTCTGTCTATGCGTTTGATGCGCGACTTCCCAGAGTACACGCACTATTACTCCATCAAGGAGTACCGCTACCCCGGAACGCCCGCAGCCAATGGACGCAATCGCAATACATTGCTGTTCCGCGATCCATCGGTCGATGGCCTCAAGACCGGCCATACCAATGCTGCCGGTTATTGCCTGATTTCCACTGCCAACCGCAGCTTGCCCAATGTGGGCGAACGCCGCTTGCTCTCGATTTTGCTGGGTGCTGCCTCTGACAATGCCCGTGCCAATGAAAGCCAGAAGCTGCTGAATTGGGGCTATACCGCATATGACGCCGTCAAGCTTTTCGACGCGGCGCAGGCCATGGAAGAGGTGCAGATCTGGAAGGGCTCGCAAAGCACGATCAAGGTGGGGCGTGACGCTGCAACGGTGGTGACCGTTCCTGCCGGGAGCGCGGGCAAGGTGACGACGCAACTGGTGCGCACGGATCCGCTGATGGCGCCGGTTGCCAAGGGGCAGCAGGTGGGTACTTTGAAGGTGCTCGTCGGTGAACAGGTCGCAGCCGAGCTGCCGGTGGTGGCCTTGGAAGCTGTCTCCGAGGGCGGCTTCTTCCGCCGCCTGTGGGATTCCATCCGTCTTTGGATCCGCTAAAAGATCCGAAAAAAGGCAGTGCGCTCAATATCTTGGCCGCTGCCGTTGAATTGTGTGGTGACTTGCCCTTTGCTTGCCAAACTGGTACAGTGGAGGGCTTTTCGGAATTTCCGAAGGGTTTCACGTTTTCGTTTTTTACGTTTAGGGACGTATATATGCCAACCATTAACCAACTCGTGCGCCAGGGCCGCACGGTAGAAGTTGTTAAATCCAAGAGCCCTGCTATGGAAAACTGCCCCCAGCGCCGTGGCGTTTGCACTCGCGTGTACACCACAACGCCTAAGAAGCCTAACTCGGCTTTGCGTAAGGTGGCCAAGGTGCGTCTGACCAACGGTTTCGAAGTGATTTCGTACATCGGTGGTGAAGGCCACAACCTGCAAGAGCACAGCGTGGTGCTGGTGCGTGGCGGTCGTGTAAAGGACTTGCCAGGTGTGCGTTACCACATCGTTCGCGGTTCTCTGGACCTGCAAGGTGTGAAGGATCGTAAGCAAGCCCGTTCCAAGTACGGTGCTAAGAAGCCTAAGGCCAAGTAATCAGCCTTTCGATTCGAAAACACATCGGTGTTTGATTCGCCTGACTGGCGCGGTCAAACGTAGTGGCCCGAAGCGCAAATGTCTTGCGTGGGTCGAGTAAGTGAGAGTTTTTTTGAATGGCTCTCGCGGTGCCTGAAAAGACACCAACTGAAGCAAAGATAGAGGTAAAAATGCCACGTCGTCGCGAAGTCCCCAAACGTGAAATCCTGCCAGATCCAAAGTTTGGCAATGTAGAGCTGTCCAAATTCATGAACGTGATCATGGAAGGCGGCAAGAAGGCGGTCGCAGAACGCATCATTTACGGTGCTCTGGACCTGATCGCTAAGAAGCAGCCTGAAAAGGAAGCTTTGGAAGTGTTCGTTACTGCTATCAACAACGTGAAGCCCATGGTGGAAGTGAAGTCCCGCCGCGTGGGTGGTGCCAACTACCAGGTGCCCGTTGAAGTGCGTCCTGTTCGTCGCCTGGCCCTGTCCATGCGCTGGATCAAGGAAGCTGCCCGCAAGCGTGGTGAGAAGTCGATGGCCCAACGTCTGGCCAACGAACTGATGGAAGCCACCGAAGGCCGTGGCGGCGCTATGAAGAAGCGTGACGAAGTGCACCGTATGGCCGAAGCCAACAAGGCATTCAGCCACTTCCGCTTCTAATCCGCTGCTGGTGGATTGAACAGGCAGGCCGCTCGCAATATTTCTTGCTGGCGGCCTTGTCTCGATTCAAGGCACCCCCCATATAGAACTGCTGGCCCCGGCGCACAAGGCAGGGTGATCACAGACTCCCCCATACGATCAATCAAGGATCAATCATGGCTCGCAAGACCCCCATTGGCCGCTACCGCAATATCGGTATCTCGGCCCACATCGACGCAGGTAAGACCACCACTTCCGAACGTATCCTGTTCTATACAGGCGTGACCCACAAGCTGGGTGAAGTGCACGACGGCGCTGCGACCACCGACTGGATGGAGCAAGAGCAAGAGCGCGGTATCACGATCACATCGTCCGCTGTGACCTGCTTCTGGAAGGGTATGGACCTGTCCCGCCCCGAGCACCGCATCAACATCATCGACACCCCCGGCCACGTGGACTTCACGATTGAAGTGGAACGTTCCATGCGCGTGCTGGACGGTGCCGTGATGGTGTACTGCGCTGTGGGTGGCGTGCAGCCCCAGTCCGAAACTGTGTGGCGTCAGGCCAACAAGCACAAGGTGCCTCGTCTGGCCTTCGTGAACAAGATGGACCGTACCGGCGCCAACTTCTTCAAGGTCGTGGAGCAGATGAAGCTGCGTCTGAACGCCAACCCCGTGCCAATCGTGGTGCCAATCGGCGCTGAAGACAACTTCCAGGGTGTGGTGGACCTGATCAAGATGAAGGCCATCTTCTGGGATGAGGCTTCTCAGGGCATGAAGTTCGAATACCGCGACATCCCTGCCGAGTTGGAAGAAGTGGCACAGAAGTGGCGTGAAAACATGGTGGAAGCTGCTGCTGAAGCCACTGAAGAGTTGATGAACAAGTACCTGGAAGAAGGTGACTTGTCCGAAGAGGAAATCATCTCTGCGCTGCGTCAGCGCACGATCGCTACCGAAATCCAGCCTATGCTGTGCGGCTCTGCGTTCAAGAACAAGGGTGTGCAGCGCATGCTGGACGCGGTGCTGGACCTGCTGCCTTCGCCTATCGACATTCCTGACGTTGCCGGTACTGACCCCGACGACGAAGAGAAGAAGCTGACACGTAAGGCGGACGACGAAGAGAAGTTCTCTGCGCTGGCATTCAAGCTGATGACCGACCCCTTCGTTGGTCAGCTGACTTTCGTGCGTGTGTACTCCGGCATCTTGTCCAAGGGTGAAACCGTTCTGAACGCCACCAAGGGCAAGAAGGAGCGTATCGGTCGTATCGTGCAGATGCACGCCAACGAGCGCCAGGAAATTGAAGAAATCCGTGCAGGCGACATCGCTGCTTGCGTGGGTCTGAAGGAAGTGACCACCGGCGAAACACTGTGCGCCCTGGATGCTCCTATCGTGCTGGAAAAGATGGTGTTCCCTGAGCCCGTGATTGCACAGGCTGTGGAACCCAAGTCCAAGGCTGACCAGGAAAAGATGGGTATCGCCCTGTCGCGTCTGGCTGCTGAAGACCCATCCTTCCGCGTGCGTACCGACGAAGAATCCGGTCAGACCATCATCGCTGGTATGGGCGAGCTGCACCTGGAAATTATCGTTGACCGCATGAAGCGCGAATTCAACGTGGAAGCCAACGTGGGCAAGCCTCAAGTGGCTTACCGCGAAACCGTGCGTTCGACCGTCAAGGACGTGGACGGCAAGTTCGTTCGCCAGTCCGGTGGT
>JAEYRT010000075.1 GCA_023435325.1 Pseudomonadota bacterium
ATTTGCCGCAGCTCATCTTCCAAGGCGCGGCGTGGAACGACGTCAACTACAGCACCATCTACAGCCCCGATGCGACGGGCTATAACGACTATCCCAGCTTGGATGCGAATGCTGCTTAAGCGCATGCGTAGGCATTCAAGGAGTTAAATGCTCTAAAAGCCAGTCTGAGGACTGGCTTTTTTAGTTACTAGCAGCACGCATGCGATGGCGCAGCGGCTGCCAGCGTGGGAGGTTTAAAACGTCTCCCATTCGTCGTTATCTGCCGTGCTGGCCGTCACAGTGGCTGTGGCGCTGCTGGCAATCGCAGGAGCTGCGGTGGCCGTTGCCGCTTTGCGCGCAGCAGGCTTGGCGGGGGGAGACACCTGCGGCTTGCTGGGCGCTAGAGCGGGGCGCTGTGGAGCTGTCGTTTTGTTGATGGCCGGGCGCGCCGCACTCGTGTTGGTGGCTGCGAGCGACGTTGCGGGGCGCGGTGCTTGGCTCACCGCCGTGCCATTGTTTGCCAGCTTGAAGACGGCCACGGCTTGCACCAGCTCTTGCGCTTGGTTGTGCAAGCTGGTTGCTGCGGCCGACATTTGCTCGACCAAAGCAGCGTTTTGCTGCGTGGCTTGGTCCATTTGCGAGACGGCTTCGCCCACTTGCGCAACGCCTGCGCTTTGCTCGGTGCTGGCCGCGCTGATCTCGCCCATGATGTCGGTCACGCGGCGGATGCTGGCGACCACCTCATCCATGGTCGCACCAGCTTGGTCGACCAAGGCAGTGCCTTGGCCCACGCGCTCAACGCTGGCGGTAATCAAGGCTTTGATTTCCTTGGCAGCTTCTGCAGAGCGACCTGCCAAAGAGCGCACTTCACCAGCCACCACAGCAAAGCCACGGCCTTGCTCGCCGGCGCGGGCGGCTTCCACAGCGGCATTGAGCGCCAAGATGTTGGTTTGGAAGGCAATGCCATCAATCACACTGATGATGTCCGCAATGCGGGTGCTGGACTCGCTGATGCCCTTCATGGTGTCCACCACCTGCGCCACCACTTGGCCGCCTTGAACGGCAACGTTGGACGCGTTTTGTGCCAGCTGGTTGGCTTGACGGGCGTTGTCGGCGTTTTGCTGCACGGTGGAGCCCAGCTGCTCCATGGAGGCAGAGGTTTCTTCCAGCGCTGCAGCTTGGTTTTCGGTGCGCGAGGACAGGTCTTGGTTGCCATGGGCAATCTCAGAGCTGGCCAGCGCGACGTTGTCTGAGCCCACACGCACTGTGCGCACCACGTGGGCCAGGTTGTTTTGCATATCGCGCAAAGCGCCGAGCAGCTGGCCAATTTCATCTTGGCTGGTGATGCGAATATCTTGGCTCAGATCGCCCGCGCCAATACGCTGGGCCACTTCGCGGGCGCTTTCTACGCCGCGTGCAATGCCGCGCGACAGGCGCCAGCTAATCAAAAGAGCGGCAGCTACGGCCAAGGCAATCAATACACCGCCCAAGAGGTACAGCTGGGCAAACATGGCGCGCACTTGGGCCTGTGCAGTGGCTACGTCTTGCGACTCACCATCGACCAGCGCTTGTGTCGCTGCAATGTAGGCGTCAGTGGCAGGAATGAACTTTTGCTGCACAAAAGCTTGCACTTCTTGGTTGCTGGCGCGAAGTTTCAGTGCATTGACTTCATCGCGTGCGGCCAGCCAGACTTTGCGACGCTCGATCACGTCGTTAGCGCGCTGCTTGGATTCCGGTGTGGTGGCACGGTCTACATAAGCTTGCTGCTTTTCGTTGGTAGACAGCGAGGTGGTGGCCATGGCGTCTTTAAAGAAGTTCAGCACTTCATTGCCTTCGGCATAGCCCACTGCCAAAGAGCGCGCAGAGTTTTGGCGCACATCACCTTGCCAAGCGCTACCGATCTTCAGACGCTCAGCAGCCGCTTCCATGCGGTGCGTAGCCTGCGCCACTTGATCAATGCGCCAAGCAGTGATGCCAGCCATCAACAAAAAGACGGCCACGATCAAAGCGAAGCCGAGATTGAGTTTGTGGGAAATTTTCAGGTGATTCATGTCTAGCGAGGGCGTGACCCATCCAGCGCAAGCTTTAGCAAAGCACACAAGGCGCAGCTTTGTAGCAGGGTGGAAGGGAAATAAGGGGGCACAAAGGCAGCGCCGAGCGTGGAGACCGGCGGCTGTTGGGGCTTGTGGCGCTGCAGCATCGGTGTACGAACAGCTGCCTCTCAGTGCAATCAGCGCGATCGTAAGTATTTGTTAGCAAGCGCAGTTGAGTTGTTTTAAATGTTGCACTGCAAAAAATTTCAAAAAAGCATGGCTGGTGTGATGTATGCAGCGTGGAGCCACTGTGCATACGCAAAGCATTTAAAAATTAATAGCTGTCAAGGCTTGCTGCATATGCCTTAGAGGTGTTTTTTTATATAAAAAATAAAAAAGGCAGCTGTATAGCTGCCTGAGAAAAGTGCTGAGCTTGCAGCCTCGCTGCGCTTAAGCCTTCTTCAAAAACTCGGACTTCAAAATGAATGGGCCTTGCTCTGTCTTGCAGTCCACATCGTGGTCGCCATTGTCATACACCAAGCGGATACCTTTGATCTTGGTCCCTTTTTTGATCACGGTGGAAGAGCCCTTGACCTTTAAGTCCTTGACCAGCAGCACGCTATCACCATCTGCCAGCGGCGTGCCATTGGCATCTTTGATGATGCGTGGGCCGTTGTCTTCATCGGCCACTTCGCTGGCGGCGGCAGACCATTCGTGGGCGCAGTCAGGGCAGATCCACATATCGCCATCGGGATAGGTGTTATCCAAACCGCATTGCGGGCAAGAGGGAAAGCTGGTGGTGCTCAAAACAAAGCCTTGTTCGTCCAAAAAGCGGCAAGTCTAGCGGGCAAGACTTACTCGCAAGCCAAGGCGGCCCAGCAAATGCACGGATATTGAATACAGATCAGGTTTTCGATGGAACTTGCCGATTCTTAGCGCGACTGGGGGGCAGCAAACGGTGCTCCCACCAAACGGCTGCCTGCTTGGATGTTCTTTTGCTTAAACCACCCTTGGTTCATCTCCAGCACAAAGCGCACGGGCTCTTTGGAGCAGTGCGAGTTTTCATCGTGCGGCTGCATATCTGCCAAATTCACAATGCGACCGTCGTCAGCGACGAATGCCGCCGTGAGCGGAATGAGGGTGTTTTTCATCCAAAAGCACTGCACGCCGGATTGCTCAAACACAAACAACATGCCTTCGTGCGCGGGCATGGATTGGCGATACATCAAGCCGGTCTGGCGCTCGTGAAAGGCTTGTGCCACTTGGGCATCGATGCGGAACATGCCAGCGCGAAGCTCGGTGCGGGGCAGGTTCAACTGGGGTTCTTGGGCTTGTGCAGCCCATGCGCAGGCCAGCAAAGCAAGACCACTGAAGGCCTGGGTCAAACGGAAGGGCAGAAGGTTCATGGCGCTTATTGTGCAGTGTCATGCAGGTGCTCGCCAATGCGTATTGGCGGTGTAAGCTCACCTAGAATGAAGCCAACATCTGCCACATATTGCTGCCAGTGATGGGGTGAGAAACCACCGCACAGGCAGCCAGAGGAGACCCGCTATCCATGAGCACTAACAGCCACATCCAGATTCCTGCCCACGGTCAAAAGATCACCGTGAACCCAGACATGTCGCTCAATGTGCCGCAGCAGCCCATTATTCCGTTCATTGAGGGTGATGGTGTGGGCGTGGATGTCACGCCCGTGATGCGCAAGGTGGTGGACGCAGCGGTTGCCAAGGCCTATGGCGGCGCGCGCCAGATTGCGTGGATGGAAATCTATGCGGGTCAAAAAGCTACGCAGGTCTATGGCCCTGATGTGTGGCTGCCCGATGAAACCTTGGATGCTGTGCGTGACTATGCCGTAGCGATCAAGGGCCCACTGAATACGCCGGTGGGCGGCGGTATCCGTTCGCTGAACGTGGCGCTGCGCCAAGCGCTGGACCTCTATGTGTGCCTGCGCCCTATGCGTTACTTCAAGGGCGTGCCTTCGCCGGTGCGTGAGCCTGAGAAGACCGACATGGTGATCTTCCGCGAAAACTCGGAAGACATTTATGCAGGCATTGAGTTTGCGGCGGGTTCGGACAAAGCCCACAAGCTGATCGCCTTTTTGCGCGATGAGTTGGGTATCGACAAGATTCGCTTTCCTGAAACCTCGGGCCTGGGCATTAAGCCTGTGTCCAAGGACGGCACCGAGCGTTTGGTGCGCCAAGCTATTCAGTACGCGATTGACCACAACAAGCCTTCGGTGACCTTGGTGCACAAGGGCAACATCATGAAGTTCACGGAAGGGAGCTTTCGCGACTGGGGCTATGACTTGGCGATTCGCGAGTTTGGTGGTCAGCTCATTGATGGCGGCCCTTGGGTGGAAATTCAAAACCCCAAAACATGCAAGCGCATCACCATCAAAGACAGCATCACAGATGCCTTCTTGCAACAGGTGCTGTTGCGTCCGGCCGAATACAGTGTGATTGCCACCATGAATTTGAATGGTGACTATATTTCGGATGCGGTGGCCGCTCAGATCGGAGGCATCGGCATTGCACCAGGCGCCAATATGTCGGCTTCTGTTGCCTTGTTCGAGGCCACACACGGCACGGCACCCAAGTACGCAGGCAAAGATTATGTCAATCCGGGTTCCATGATTTTGTGCGGCGAGATGATGCTGCGCCACATGGGCTGGACTGAAGCGGCGGATCTGATCATCCACGCCATGGAGCAAGCGATCCAAAGCAAAAAAGTGACTTACGACTTTGCCCGCTTGATGGACAGCGCCACGCAGGTGTCGTGCTCGGGCTTTGGCAATGTAGTGATTGAGCACCTATAAACCTGTGCCGGCATCGTGCACAGGCCCACACCCCGCAATCACATTGCGGGGTTTTTTGTGTCAAATCGGCTGCTAATGCTTGCGTAGCAAGCGTTGTTAGCTATGAATATGCGAAATTCAGAATTGTCCCCCACTTCTTCGTCAGTGCTTGCAGACGACGGCATGCAGGGGCGTGCGCGCAAGCTGGCCATGGCGGTCATTGTGTGCGGGCTCATGATCTGCGTGCTCGACAGCACCATGCTCAATCTGGCGCTGCCGCAAATGGCACGCCAGTGGCAGATTGACCCTGCCTATACGCTGTGGGTGGTGAATGCCAATCAGATTGCTTCGCTGGTCCTGCTTTTGCCTTTGGCAGCGCTGGGTGATCGCCTGGGTTACAAGCGCGTGTATTTGTGGGGCATGTTGGTGTTTGGGCTCGCCAGCATCCTGGCCGCATGCGCGCCGTCCCTGCCATGGTTGATCGTGGCCCGTGCCTTGCAAGGTGTGGGCATGGCGGGAGCGTTGAGTGTGAATGGTGCGTTGGTGCGGCAAATCTATCCCCGCAGCAAGCTGGGGCAGGGCATGGCGCTGAACTCCATGGTGGTGGCGCTGAGCACGGTGATGGGGCCGGTCCTGGCGGCAGCCGTGCTTTCACAAGTGAGCTGGCGTTGGCTGTTTAGCCTGCATTTGCCACTGGCCTTGTGGGTGTGCTGGCTGGGAAGCAAGGCTTTGCCTCGGCCCCACGAAGCATCGGATGGGCGAGGCTTGTCATGGTGGGACCTGCTGCTCAATGTCCTCATGTTTGGTGCACTGTTTCTGGCATTGGATCGGATCAGCCACTACACCGCTGGCACTGGGCTGTGGTGGGCACTGGCGTGGCTGGTGCTGGGTGTGGGCGCCGGTTATCTCTATGTGCAGCGCCAAAAGCATTTGTTGCAGCCCATGCTGCCACTGGATTTGCTGCGCATTCCCGTATTTCGTCTGTCCATTGGGGCATCGGTGTGCGCTTTCAGCGCACAGACCATAGCCTTTTTGGCCATGCCATTTCTGCTGATTGAAAGCCACGGTGTCAGCACGGCACAGGCCGGGGTTTTGATCAGCGCGTGGCCATTGGCACTGGCTGTGATTGCACCTCTGGTGGGGCGGCGGATCGGACGCGTCCCGGCAGGGCATCTTGGGGCGATGGGCATGTGCCTGTTTGCCGCAGGCCTGTGGGCGCTGGCATGGTTGCCTGTAGGGGCTGCAGCCTGGGATATTGCGTGGCGCATGGCCTTGTGCGGGGCTGGTTTTGCCATGTTCCAGTCACCGAACAACCACACCATTGTGACTTCAGCTCCGGTGCATCGCAGCGGTGCGGCCAGTGGCATGCTGGGTACGGCCCGACACACGGGGCAAGGCCTGGGAGCGATCTGCCTGGCTGGCGCGTTCGTGCTGTGGCCGGGAACCGAAGGGGTGGCGGAACAGCGCGCCATGTGGCTGGCAGGTGGTTTTGCCTTGTTGTCTGCAATTTTCAGCGGACTGCGCCACACCCCGGTCACGCAGCCCGCTGAACCCCGAAACTGACCAGCAATTAAAAGGAGTCGGGTGTAGCGTGCATACCGCTGCTGGACGCCTGGCTCGCAGCGCTGCGCTGCAAGGCATTGAGCAGTCCCTGCGGATGGATACATTGCACCAGCAATGCGCCCTGGTTGGCCTTGATCAGCTCGTTCACCAGCATCTCGTCGCTGGCGGCCATGCTGGGGGCTGCAATGATGTTGTCATGGGTGAAATGGTGTACACCGTGCAGGCCGCTGACCAGTACGCCGAGCTTTCTTGCGCCATGCTCCAGCACCACGACTTGGCTTTGCTCGGTCATGCGAGAGCGCTGGCCTGTGAATAGCTCGGCCAGGTCAAAGACCCAGACGTAACCTGTGACCTGGCCCTGAGCACGGCGTGCCAAGGTCCCCAGGCAATAAGGCAGCCGCCCTGCAGAGACCGGGTTGATGGCTGAAGCCGGCAGTGCCTCCAGCACGGTTTCGGCACGCAAGGCAAACAGTTGCTTGCCCACGTAGAAAGTCGCCATCTCGATGCCGTTGATGCCGTTGCTGCTGTGAATGGCGTGGCTGCTCTGGGACAGGGCGTTGTTGTCGTTTTCCAGCTGGCCGAATGTCTCTATGGAGATGGCAAGCACCTCATCGTCATAGCCATCAGTGGTTTTGAACTCTCGATAGCCACGCGAAACACTGGCACCCAGGATGCAGTACTGGTTGTGGTGGACTGCAATCACAGCCTTGCTGTGCCCCTTTTCGACCTGCAGCAACTGCGGGTCAGGCAGCTGCACCTGACTGCCGGGCGGGGCATAAGAATCGGTGCTGGCCAGCACCGTGCCCTGCCGGTTGACATACAAGGCGCGTGTCTTGGGTTTGCCCACCAGGGAGCTTTGCAGCATGGCCTGTAACTCGGGAATGGCGTTGAAGACAATGGCGATGCCGCCCGCCGTACTGCCTGAAGCATCCAGCGTGCGGATCGGGGCGTGGTAGACGTAGGTGGCACCTTCGGCTCCCGCTTGCTGGCTGCTCCAAGGACTGACGTGGTAGGCCTGGCTATCGTTGAGTTGCATGACAGCTTGCACTGTGGCGCTGTCAATGCTTTGCTCCAGCACGCTGCTGCCATCGGCCATTTGCGGATGGCTTGCACACAGAATGCGGCCATGGCGGTCATACACCATGAGGCGGATATAGACCGTGTACAGGCTGTTGATGTGCTCCAGCACGCGTGTGGCGTGTTCCTGTATCTCTTGGGTGGGATGCCCTTGGGCATCGGCCTGGGTGATAAGTTCACGCAGTACCGGAGACAGTGCCCACCAGCGGCAATCATTGGCACGTTCATAGAGATTGCGGTCCAGCAGATCAACCAGCAACTGCGTCAGCGACTGGCTGTCGCGCAAGCCAGCGCTGAGTACGGTGTCGTAGAGATCACGAATGGACTGGGTGAAGACCTGATTGGTGCGTGCACCGGTTTCTCCAATTTGCTCCAGCACGGACTTCAGGCGGCTGGAGCCGCCACGCTGCCCCGCAGTCATGACTTGCCCATTCCAGACCACGCGTCGAATGGAGTCTGCTGCTTTGATGATGTCGTACAACGGTGGGCAAAAGCTTTTCGCATGTGCCAGCAAGCCCTGTGCAACTTCGGGGGGCAGACTGTCTACGCAACGCATTATTTTGGTGCCAAAGGCTTGTTCAATCGGGATCATGACCTGGCCTTTCCAGCCGGCAGGCCCCGGATAGCCTTGATATCCGCTGGCCACCACGGTTTGCACCAAGTAGGTGCGCCCTGAGTGTGTGAACAGCAAGGGTGCACCATCTTGGTTGGTGGGTACCTTGGTGCCCGGGGCAATCCAGTGGCCATCACTGCTGGCGATGACACAGTCCTGGTCGTTCAGGAGGAGGGCGACGCTGCGCCCTTCGGCTGCGCTGCTTCCGGCAAAAATACCCGCCATTTCCCCCAGGAAGTCAAACGACAAGCAAAGCATGCCGCAGGGCTGTCCTGTTTTCGGATGTTCCATGCGGTGTGTGTAAAGCAGTGCCTGCTCTTTGTGAGGACGCAGACTGGTGGAGCGGAAAGTTTCGATATAGCCGCTGCTGTCCAGCGTCTGGGCCAGCACAGGGTCGCGTGTGCCATCCACAGGAGAGGTTTCATCGATCTGTGCGAGGACCGTGCCCACGGCATCAATGAGCATGATTTCGTCATAGACGGAATATTTGCGCTGGTACTCGCGCAGACGCTCGATGATGCCGGCCTCCGGATTCAAGCCTGCCACATAGCTGCACAGTGTCAGGTCAGTGGCCAGAAAACCGACGTCTGCAGTGCGCTCATACAGATTGCGCACTACCGTATCAATGACATGGTGTGCACAGGTCGCGATCTCTGACATCACCTGTGTCACAGATTCCGAAACCATGGAATGCACGAGATCTTTTTCCAGGCGCTGGAAGCCTTCGCGTGTTGCCGCCATCATGGGCAGCATGCTGTGCGCTTCTTCGGCGCAGTTCATCTTGGCCGAGGATTCGATGAGCCGCCACATGAGATTGAGCTCATGCAAAGAGCGTTCACATCGGGTCACATCCCGCATGAAAGGGATGAAGGTATCAATATGGATCTCGTTGTCTCTCGCCATGTCAGCCCTTTATTCACCGGGCTGGTTGGTTATAAAAAGAATCCAGCCCTGTGCATGGCAGAAAGCAAGAGACAGACCAGGGCTTGATATGGGTTAGGCCTGTTCACAGCAAACATTGGGAAATGCTGTGGTGTCTTGCGGCTGCTTCGCAGCGTTGCCGCAGCGGACCTGGCCGCTTTAGTCTTTAGCGGACGGGCCCTAGACGATATCCAGGTTGTGTACACGGATCACACCCGCTTCCCGATCCTGCAGATAGTGGCGCAGCGTGGTGCTCACGGTACGAAACGCGAGTTCTTCCCAGGGGATGTCCTGCGATGCAAACAGGCGCGCTTCAATGGTTTCGTGGCCAGGGTTGAGGACTTCGCTGGTCAGGCGTGCGCAATAGAACAAATGCACCTGCGCCACGCGTGGTACGCTGATCACGGAGAAAAGCCGTCCCATCTCGATATGTGCACCCGCTTCTTCAACCGTTTCACGGGCAGCACCTTCGGTGGTGGTTTCATCGAGTTCCATAAAACCTGCGGGCAGAGTCCACTTGCCCCATCGCGGTTCGATATTGCGCTTGCACAGCAAGATGCGTCCATCATCGGTCACAGGAATGGTGCCCACCACATTGAGTGGATTCTGGTAGTGCACCACGTGACAGCTGGAACAAATGGCACGCAAACGTGTATCTCCGTCAGTGGGAATGGCTTGTTCGGTAGGACTGCCACACTGGTTGCAGAATTTGATCAGGGGTCGAAAAGTCATGGGTTCCCGCAGCACTCAGGCAGTAATTTCCACACGCAGGGTGCCCAGGCCGCTGATGCCACCTTCCAGCACGTCTCCTGCAGCCACCGCTCCCACACCTTCGGGGGTGCCTGTCATGATCAGATCGCCCGGCTGCAACTCCCAGGCCTGCGACAGGTGCTCAATGATTTCTGCAATGTTCCAGATCAGCTGGTGGATATAGCTGCGTTGGCGATCCTGCCCGTTCACCTGCAGCCAGATTTCCGCCTGGCTGATGTTGCCTGCCTGCGCTGCTGGTGTGATGGCGCTCATGGGGGCACTGAATTCAAAACCTTTGCCGATACACCAGGGACGGCCTTGCTTTTTCATTTCGCCCTGCAAGTCACGGCGTGTCATGTCCAGGCCGACCGCGTAGCCCCACACGTGTTCCATGGCCTGTGAGGCCGGAATGTTCTTGCCCCCTTTGCCGATGGCCACCACCAACTCGATTTCGTGGTGCAAATTGCTCGTGAGTGCGGGGTAGGGCATGCGCAGTGTGCTGCCATCTGCTCCCGCCAGCAGGGCATCTGCGGGCTTCAAAAAGAAAAACGGTGCTTCGCGGCCGGTGAAACCCATCTCCTTGGCGTGTTCGACATAGTTGCGGCCGACACAATAAATCCGGTGAACGGGAAACTGCTCAGCTTGACCGGCGACGGGAACCGAGGCTTGAACAGGCGGCGTAAACACAAAACGCATGGCACATCTCAGGCAAGTAATGAAGGTGCAAAGTGTGCCATGAGTCTGCTGTTCGGCAGGTGCTTGCACGGGTTATGCTGCGGTTGTGACTGATACCCAAAACATCTTGCAGCACTGGCTGCAGCCACAGTGGCCTGCAGTGGACGGTGTACATGCGTTATTTACGACGCGTTATGGGGGCTGCAGTGCGGCGCCTTTCGACACCATGAACCTGGGCGACCATGTGCGGGATGATCCGCTGCACGTCGCCAGAAATCGTGCGCGCTTGCAGGCCGTCATCAGCGAGATGACAGGCCAGCAGGCCCAGCCCGTCTTCATGCAGCAGGTCCATGGCTGCGAAGTGCAGTCGCTGCAAGCCACTGCTGTGCATGGCCAGGCATTTGATGCGGCGGTCACCACGACAGCTGATGTGGTCTGCACCGTGATGGTGGCGGATTGCCTGCCCGTTCTATTCGCGCATCGCAGCGGAAAGGCCGTGGCAGCAGCGCATGCTGGCTGGCGCGGTCTGGTCGGGCAAGCGGGTTACGGGATATTGGAAGCCACATGGCAGGCCCTGGCGCAGCAGCTTGGGCGGGCGCCCGATGTGCAACTGGCAGCGGAGACGCAAGCATGGTTGGGGCCATGCATTGGTCCGCAAGCTTTTGAAGTGGGAGCTGAGGTACGTGCCGCCTTCGTTGAAGCAAAACCTGAGGCAGCCCGGGCTTTCGCAGCCCACCCTGACCGCTGCGACAAATGGTTGGCCAATCTACCTATGCTGGCACGCCAGCGTTTGCATGCACTGGGGTTGGTGCATATCTATGGCAATGACGCGAGCGCACCGTGGTGCACCGTGCGCAATGCCTCACAGTTTTTCTCGCATCGGCGCGACGCTGCTGTCCTGGGCAGTACGGGGCGCATGGCTGCTTGCATCTGGATGGGCGGCGGAAGCCGGCCGTGACCCGGTCTGAAGGGCCTGCGCTTCTTCATAGGCACGTTGCTCTGCTTCACGTCGCGCCTTGAGGCGACGCTTGCGCTCAGGGGTGGCAAGGATGTAGACCACGATACTCATGGGCAGCAGGCCATACAGAACAAAGGTCATGATGGCACCCAAAGCCGTACCCTGGGGGCTGAACCCCTCCGCCAGAGCCATCATCAAGGTCACGTAAAACCAGGCAATTACGATCAAATACATGACTCCACTGTGCCTGATTTGCAGCAGCCTAGGGAGATCTTGGCCTTGATGCGAGTCAATGTGCTCGATTTTTGCTTGTTTGGGCTGGTATCTGGATCGGGCATTGATTGCCTCAAATCCAGGGCTGGACAACAATCTCTGCAATAACGCTGCCGGTGTGCTGCTGGCACTGACCATAAAGGATGACAAACATGAGTTCAGAGGGACAGTGGGATTCCAATATCCAGCAGTTTCAGCAGTTTTTTACGGAGCAGTGGGCCAGGGCACTGACGTCGTTTTCAACTTCCACGCCCGCCAATGCGGGACCTGCTGCCATTCAGCTGGATGCAAGCAAACTACAGTCCTTGCAGCAGGAATATGTGCAGGAAGCAGCCAAACTTTGGAGCAATGGTCTGAAAGCCTCTGTTCCCATCCAAGACAAGCGTTTCGGTGCCACTCCCTGGCAAAGCAATCCCGTAGCGGCACTGACGGCCTCCAGTTATCTGCTCAATGCCAAAGCCTTGATGGGTATGGCCGAGGCGGTGCAGGCCGATGAGAAAACGCGCCAGCGTATACGGTTTGCAGTGGAGCAATGGGTGGCGGCCATGTCGCCCAGCAACTATCTGGCGCTGAACCCTGAAGCACAGCAAAAAGCGATTGACACCCAGGGCGAGAGCCTGGCCAAAGGCATTCAGAATCTGCTGCACGACATGCAGCAAGGCCATGTTTCCATGACCGATGAAAGCGTGTTTGAAGTGGGGCGAAACGTAGCCACGACCGAAGGGGCCGTGGTCTATGAGAACGCGCTTTTCCAGCTCATCGAATACCGGCCTCTCACAGCCAAGGTGCATGAACGTCCATTTTTGATGGTGCCGCCCTGTATCAACAAGTACTACATCCTGGATTTACAGCCGGAAAACTCCCTCATTCGATATGCCGTCAGCCAGGGACATCGCACGTTTGTGGTGAGCTGGCGCAATCCCGATGCTTCCCTGGGGCATCTGACCTGGGATGACTACATAGAAGAGGCCGTCATACGCGCGATTGAAGTGGTGCGGGACATCGGTGGGGCAGCACAGATCAACACCCTCGGATTTTGCGTTGGAGGCACCATGTTGACCGCGGCGCTGGCTGTGCTGGCGGCACGCGAAGTGTATCCCGTGGCCAGTGCCACCTTGCTGACCACATTGGTGGACTTCAGCGACACAGGGGTGCTGGATGTCTTTATTGATGAAGCCTTTGTTCAGATGCGCGAGCTGCAAATGGGCAAGGGCGGCCTGCTCAAGGGACAGGAACTGGCCTCGACCTTCAGCTTCCTGCGTCCCAACGATCTGGTGTGGAATTACGTGGTGGGCAACTATCTCAAGGGTGAAACCCCACCGCCCTTTGACCTGCTGTACTGGAACAGCGACGCGACCAATCTGCCCGGCCCCTGGTATGCCTGGTACCTGCGCAATATGTACCTGGAAAACAATATGGTGCAAGCGGGCAAACTCACGGTGTGCGGAGAAACGCTGGACCTGGGGCGGATCGATGTGCCGCTGTACATCTATGGTTCGCGCGAAGATCACATTGTGCCGATCAACGCCTCGTATGCCGCAACCCAGGCATTGCCCGGTGAAAAACGCTTCGTCATGGGCGCTTCCGGACATATTGCGGGCGTTATCAATCCCCCGGCCAAAAACAAGCGCAGCCACTGGATTCGTGAAGACGGGGCGTTGCCAGCCAGCCATGCCGAATGGCTGAGCGGGGCCCAGGAACATCCTGGCAGTTGGTGGACCGACTGGGCACAATGGTTGCATCAGCATGCTGGCAGGCAGGTGGCAGCACCCAAGCGTTATGGCAAGGGAAACACCTACAAGGCCATTGAACCGGCACCGGGGCGCTATGTGAAACAAAAAGCCTGATGACTTTTCATACCAAGGTCACGGGCAGACGCTAGCATGTAGTGCTGCGCTGCAGCATTCAAAGATCAGCAATTGCATTACAACAGGGAGTCAATATGGAAGACATCGTCATCGTTTCGGCTGTTCGCACCGCCGTGGGCAAGTTCGGGGGAACTCTGGCCAAAGTGCCAGCAGTGGATCTGGGGGCAACCGTCATCAAAGAAGCTTTGAACCGCGCGCAGGTGCCGCTGGACCAGGTAGGTGAAGTCATCATGGGTCAGGTACTGACTGCAGGCGTGGGCCAAAACCCGGCGCGCCAGGCCATGATGAAGGCCGGAGTGGCCAAGGAAACCCCGGCACTAACCATCAATGCAGTGTGTGGCTCCGGTCTGAAGGCCGTGATGCTGGCTGCCCAGGCCGTGGCGACCGGCGACAGCGAAATCGTGGTGGCCGGTGGCCAGGAGAACATGAGCCTGTCGCCCCACGTACTGCAAGGTTCGCGCGAAGGCCAGCGCATGGGTGACTGGAAGATGCAGGACACCATGATCGTCGACGGCTTGTGGGACGTATACAACCAATACCACATGGGCATCACGGCTGAAAACGTGGCCCGGGAAAACGAGATTTCGCGTGCCCAGCAAGACGAACTGGCCATTGGCAGCCAGCAAAAAGCTGCTGCAGCGCAGGACGCGGGCAAGTTCAAGGATGAAATCGTGCCCGTGCTCATCCCTCAGCGCAAAGGCGAACCTGTGGTGTTTGATGCCGACGAATACATCAACCGCAAGACCAACCTGGACGCGCTGTCGGGCCTGAAGCCTGCGTTCGACAAGAGCGGCAGCGTGACAGCGGGCAATGCCTCGGGCATTAACGATGGTGCAGCCGCAGTGGTGGTGATGAGTGGCAGCAAGGCCGCAGCCCTGGGCTTGCAGCCGCTTGCCCGGATCAAGGCTTATGCCACCAGTGGTCTGGACCCCGCCACCATGGGCATGGGCCCTGTTTTTGCTACACGCAAGACGCTGGAGCGTGCAGGCTGGCAAGTGGGTGATGTTGACCTGTTCGAACTCAACGAGGCCTTTGCTGCCCAGGCTTGCGCGGTCAACAAAGTGCTCGGTATTGATGCGGCCAAGGTCAATGTCAATGGTGGCGCGATTGCCATCGGTCACCCCATTGGTGCATCGGGTTGCCGTGTGCTGGTGACCTTGCTGCACGAAATGCAGCGCCGTGACGCCAAGAAAGGCGTGGCGGCCTTGTGCATCGGTGGTGGCATGGGCGTGGCGCTGGCCGTGGAACGCCCTTGAGCTTGAAATGAATCAGTGCAAGCGCCTGTGCATGCGGGTTCACCACCGCATGAATCTGCAAGCGGCAGGCGCTGCAGTCTTTACAGTGTGACAGTCACACGAAAAACATTGAGGAGATGGGACATGACACAGAAAGTAGCGTATGTGACGGGAGGCATGGGCGGTATCGGTTCTGCCATCTGTCAGCGTCTGCACAACGACGGTTTCAAGGTGATTGCAGGCTGCGGTCCGACCCGGGACTACCAAAAATGGCTCGACGAGCAGAAAGCCCTGGGTTACACCTTTTATGCTTCTGTGGGCAATGTCGGTGAATGGGACTCCACGGTGCAGGCCTTCAACCAGGCCAAGCAAGAGCATGGCTCCATTGATGTGCTCGTGAACAACGCTGGCATCACGCGTGACCGCATGTTCCTGAAGATGACACCCGATGACTGGCAGGCGGTCATCGAAACCAACCTGAATTCCATGTTCAACGTGACCAAGCAGGTGGTGGGCGACATGGTGGAAAAGGGCTGGGGCCGCATCATCAATATCAGCTCGGTCAATGGTGCCAAGGGTCAGGCTGGCCAAACCAATTATTCGGCCGCCAAGGCAGGCATGCACGGTTTCACCATGGCGCTGGCGCAAGAGCTGGCCAGCAAAGGCGTGACGGTCAACACTGTCAGCCCCGGCTATATCGGCACCGACATGGTCAAGGCCATCCGCCAGGATGTGCTGGACAAGATCGTGGGTACGATTCCCGTCAAGCGCTTGGGTGAGCCCAAAGAAATTGCGTCCATCGTCTCCTGGCTGGCTTCGGAAGACGGCAGCTACTCCACAGGCGCAGACTTTTCCGTCAACGGCGGTCTGCACATGCACTAAACGCTGGATGCCGCAATAAATACCAAAGCCCGCGAAAGCGGGCTTTTTTCATGACCAGGCGTGATTGCTGGAGAAGGCATGAACAGGCCGTAATAAGAAAGGCAGCAGCTTGTGGTGCTTGCCTGTCTTGCGCCGCATTCAGTCGCGCACAGGGTGGCGCTTGCGGTCGCGTTCGTCTTCGGGCCAGATGTTCATGGGGGTAGAAGATTGCATGGTTTCACTCCTTTGCCTGTTTAACGCCGTGCCTGGAGCCGGGTTGACACATGGGGTGCAAGCACATGCAGTTTGTGTTGGCGAATGTGTCGCAGCTTTCAGGCTTCAAAACAAAACCCACCGTCTGAAGGCGGGCTGTTGGCTGGCAGCAGGGACTTTGCCAGCAGGACTGATGATCACGCGCGCACGGGTGCACGCTTGCGATCACGTTCGTCTTCGGGCCAGATGGAGAAAGTGGAGTTCATGGTTTCAGTTCCTTGGGCTTATTCAACGCGGCAGCAAAGTGGTGGTTGACAGCGCGGGAGAGAAATTTTTCAAAGATTCAAATACGGTCGGGAGCGCGTTTGCGGTCACGTTCGTCTTCAGGCCAGATGGAAAAAACAGTGGGGTTCAGCATGGATTTACTCCTTATGTGTGAGAGTCAACGTGCTGCAGCACCTACGGGTTGACACCTAAAAGTAAAAAAATGCGTGCTTTTTATCGGTCTGTTTGGCGATCCATTGGCGCTGCCTACAATTC
>JAEYRT010000097.1 GCA_023435325.1 Pseudomonadota bacterium
CCCGTGGCGCAATGGTCGCACCCACCCTTCACGCCCACCTACCATGCCGGCAAGCTGTACGGGCGTGGCGCCAGCGATATGAAGACATCCATCGCGGCCTTTGTGGTGGCCGTGGAGGATTTTCTGGCCGCCAACGCCAACACACCGCTGGACATTGCCTTCTTGCTCACCAGTGACGAAGAAGGCCCTGGCCATGACGGCACGAAAATCGTCTGCCAGGCCTTGAGTGCCCGCGGCGAACCCATGGACTGGTGCATTGTGGGTGAGCCCACCGCCGTCAAACAGACGGGAGACATGATCAAGAATGGCCGCCGTGGCTCGCTCAGCGGCCGCCTGACCGTGGAAGGCATCCAGGGCCACATCGCCTACCCCCAGCTGGCCCGCAACCCCATCCACCAAGCCGTGCCTGCGCTCACAGAGCTGGCCAGCATCGAGTGGGACAAGGGCAATGAATTTTTCCCGCCCACAAGCTGGCAAATCAGCAATATCCATGGCGGCACGGGCGCATCGAATGTGATTCCGGGTGAAGTGGTGATCGACTTCAACTTCCGCTACAGCTCGGAAAACACCGCGGAAAGCCTCAAGCAACGCGTCAAATCCGTGCTGGACCGCCACGCGCTGGAATACGACCTGACCTGGAGCCTCTCGGGTGAGCCTTTCCTGACCACCCCCGGAGATCTGGTAGAAGCTGCGCAAGCGGCCATTCGCGCCGAAACCGGACTGGAAACCGAGCTGTCCACCAGCGGTGGCACCAGCGATGGCCGTTTCATTGCCAAGGTCTGCCCCCAGGTGATCGAACTCGGGCCCCCCAACGCCACCATCCACAAGATTGACGAACACATTGTGGTGGCGGACGTGGAACCCCTCACCAATATCTACCGCCGCGTGCTGGAGCACCTGCACGCCAAGTTGCTCACAGCGACGACCACCGAAGGAGCCGCTGCATGAGCCACGCGTACACCCTGCCCCACGGCACGAGCGTGGGCGAATTGATCGTCACGGGCACCACCTGCCTGGAACAAGCTGGCGTCGGCTTTGGCCATGGCACTGCCAGCGCCGAAGAAGAAGCCATCTGGCTGGTGCTGTGGAAGCTGGGCCTGCCCATCGATGCGCCCCTGGGCGATGAAGACGGCTCTGTAGAAAATCAGCCTGTAACGTCCGAACAGCAAGCGCAGATAGCTACGCTTTTTAAAGAACGCATCGATTCCCGCAAGCCTGCCGCCTATCTCACCAATGAGGCCTGGCTCATGGGTGTGCCGTTTTATATCGACGAGCGCTCCATCGTGCCGCGCAGCTTTATTGCGGAATTATTGGCCGATGGCAGCATCGACCACTTCTTGTCCGACAAGACCAAGCACGTGCACGACCTGTGCACCGGCAATGGCTCGCTGGCCTGCTTGGCGGCCATGGCCTATCCCGAAGTCCATGTGACGGGCGCCGACATCTCTACCGACGCACTGGCCGTGGCCCGCATCAATGTGGACAAGCATGGACTGCAGGACCGCGTGACACTGGTCGAAACCGATGGTTTGTCCAAGGTGCCTGGCCCCTGGGACCTGATCCTGTGCAACCCACCCTATGTGAATGCCGACAGCATGTCCAGGCTGCCCGCCGAATACCTGGCCGAGCCTGAACTGGCCCTGGCCGGTGGCTCCGACGGCATGGACTTTATCCGCCAGCTGTTTGCTGACGCGCCGGCCTGCATGACCCATGATGCCGTGCTGGTGCTGGAAATTGGCAACGAGCGCCCCTTCTTTGAGGCTGCTTTCCCTGAGATGCTGGTCTATTGGCTCGATACCAGCGTGGGCGAGGATGCGGTGCTGCTGGTGACCAGACAAGAGTTGCTGGCGCAGGCCCGGCGCACGGCACAATAAGCCTTGCACAAGGCCGAAGAAAACTTCCAGCCTTTTTGGCCTCTAGCGCTTATCCAGAAAGCGCCAGTAGCTATCAAATTCTTTAACACCCGCATGATGGGCAACCTCTGCGGGTGCGCTTTTTTCTGAAGATTCGATGATTACCCTGAAAAACGTCACCCTGCGCCGCGGCACGAAAGTCGTGCTCGATAGCGTCAACGCCACCATCAACCCCGGCGAGCATGTCGGCTTGGTCGGCCGCAATGGTGCGGGCAAATCATCGCTGTTTGCGCTGCTCAACGGCACGTTGCATGAGGACGGAGGCGACTTCTTCATCCCGCCGCAATGGCGGATGGGCCAGGTGGCCCAGCACATGCCGGAGACCGAGGACAGCGCCACGCAATTCGTGCTGGAAGGCGATACCCGCCTGATGGAAGTGCAAGCGCGCCTCCAGGCTGCGGAAACCTCGGGTGACGGCATGGCCATTGCCCAGGCCCACGCCGATCTGCAGGATGCCGGTGCACACGATGCGATAGCTCGTGCCCAGGCCCTGATCTTGGGGCTGGGCTTCAAGACCAGTGAGCTGGATCACCCCGTCAACAGCTTTTCCGGCGGCTGGCGCATGCGTCTGCAATTGGCGCGCGCGCTGATGTGCCCCTCAGACTTGCTACTGCTGGACGAACCGACCAACCACCTGGACTTGGATGCTCTGGTCTGGCTGGAAGCCTGGCTCAAGCGCTACCCCGGCACCATGATTGTGATCTCGCACGACCGCGAATTTCTCGATGCCGTGACCAGCGTGACCCTGGAATTGGCCAGCGGCAAGATCACCCGCTACGGCGGCAACTACAGCAAGTACGAAGAGCTGCGTGCCCAGCAGCTGGAGCTGCAGCAGGCTGCGTTCGAGAAACAGCAGGACAAGATTGCCCATCTGCAAAAGTTCATTGACCGCTTCAAGGCCAAGGCCACCAAGGCCAAGCAGGCCCAAAGCCGCATGAAGCAGATCGAGCGCATGGAAAAAGTGGCACCCGTGCTGGCCGATGCCGAGTTCACGTTTGAATTCAAGGAGCCCACCAACCTGCCCAACCCCATGCTGGCCATCACCGATGCCAGTTTTGGCTACACGGACGATGCAGGCAACGAGACCGTCATCCTGCGCGGTGTGAATCGTTCTGTTCTGGCCGGTCAACGCATTGGTATCTTGGGAGCCAACGGTCAGGGTAAATCGACCCTGGTCAAAACCATTGCGCGCACCATAAAAACACTGGGCGGCAAGATCACCGAGGGCAAGGGGCTGAACATCGGCTACTTTGCCCAGCAGGAACTGGACGTGCTGCGCCCTGACGAAGACCCGCTGCAGCACATGACACGTCTGGCCAAGGATTTGGGTGCGGACGCACCTGCGGCCAGCCGCGAACAAGACCTGCGCAACTGGCTGGGCACCTTCAATTTCACTGGTGACATGGTCAAGCAGCAGGTTGGCAGCATGAGTGGCGGCGAAAAAGCCCGTCTGGTACTGGCCATGATTGTCTGGCAACGCCCTAACCTGTTGCTGCTGGACGAACCCACCAACCACCTGGATCTGGCCACCCGCGAAGCGCTGGCCATGGCCATCAATGACTTTGATGGCACCGTGATGCTGGTTTCGCACGACCGCCACCTGCTGCGCGCCGTGTGCGAAGACTTCTGGATGGTGGGCCGCGGTGTCGTCGGCCCGTTTGATGGCGACCTGGACGACTATCAGCGCTATCTGCTCGATGAATCCAAACGGCTGCGTGAAGAAGCCAGGCTGGCCGAACAAGCCTCGTCCCCTGCCACCAGCAGTGACATGGCCACCCCACAGATCGACCAGCGCGAAGCGCGCAAGCAGGCCGCGGCTGCCCGCCAGCAACTGTCTGAAAAAACCAAACCCTTGAAGAAAGAGCTGGAGCAGGTCGACAAGAAAATGGCGGTTTTATCGGCAGAGAAAACCCAGCTGGAAGACAAACTGGCCACGCCCATCCCGCCTGCGGAGATAGCCGAGGCGGGCAAACGCCTCAAAGTCGTGAGCGATGAGCTGGAAACGTTGGAAGAACGCTGGCTGGAGCTGAGCGAAGCCATCGAGCAACTCACGCAGGCAGCAGGCTTGGGCTGACGGCTGCCGTGATGCTCTGCATGGTTACGTAAAAAAAAGAGCTTTCAACGCTTTCTGCTGTTGGGTTTCAGAGTGAAAGTATTCTGAAAACCTTATCAGGCAAGCGTTGATAGCTCATTTTTTATGTAATTCAACCAGCCTTCTTAACGACCTGAGGCAGCCAGCACCCCGCCTGCCGCAATGAAAGCCCCACCCGTCACGCGTTGGAACCAGCGTCCTACGCCGCCACGCCCCAGACGGGCAATCACTTTGGCGCCGCACAGCGCGTAAGCAAACATGATGGAGCCATCCAGCACCATCCAGCTGACGCCCAGGATAAGCAACTGCCCCACGATGGGTTCTGCAGGATTCATGAACTGCGGGAACAGCGCGCTGAAAAACAGCAAGTCTTTCGGGTTGCCAATACCGACCATGTAGCCCTTGCGAAACAGCTGCCCCCAGGTGGTTGCGCTGGGCATACCTTGGACTGGAGCTACAAGTGCTGCAGGAGCGACAGGTGTCGCGGCAGTTGTGGAAGATTCCACTATCACCTGGCCGGTTTCTTCCGGTTGAGGGCGGCTGCGCCATGTGGCAATGCCCAGATATATCAAATAAGCGGCTCCCGCCCATTTGATGACATGAAACAGCGTGTCAGATGCCGCGATCACCGCGCCCAGCCCCAGGGCGGACAGCACCATCAGTGTCATGGAGGCCGTAATTCCGCCCACGATGGTGGCCAGCGTCTTGCGGGCGCCATGGCTGAAGGCATGTGTCACACAAAGCAAGGCCGACGGCCCCGGCGATGCAATCACCGCCGCTGCCAAAGACACATACAAAAGCCACAGATTCCACGACATCACAGCCACCTTCTTCACATTCACCAAGGCTGCACATGTGTCGCCCTGCATCAAATCCAATAGGCGGAATTGTAGGC
>JAEYRT010000106.1 GCA_023435325.1 Pseudomonadota bacterium
GCCCTGAATCATCCCCCGCCCTAACTTTCTTGCTTGTAATGTGGATGCTGTCCGGCAATGCGCCAAAACCATGCCCTCACCGCACCAAAAAGGGGATTTTCAGCGAAATTTGCCCCCTTGCGTGCACATATTTGGGCAGGCACACACACGCGGGCAGCGCGCGCCCTACACTAGCGCGCTTTGCATCGCTGCTGCGCCACCATGACTGAAGCCTTCGAACGTCCCTGCTACACCCACCCGCTGGAAATTCTTTGGCAGGACGAAGACATGGTCGTGGTCTACAAACCCGCGGGCTGGCTGGTGCACCGCACGGCCATTGCACGCCACGAAACGCGCTTTGTGCTGCAGACCCTGCGCGACCAGATTGGCCAGCACGTCTGGCCCGTGCACCGTCTGGACCAGGGCACCTGCGGCGTGCTCGTCTTTGCTTTGAACAAAGAAGCCTGCCAAAGGCTGGCAGCCTGCTTTGTCGATCACACGGCCCAAAAGCATTACCTGGCACTGGCACGCGGCTGGTTGCCTGATGAGGTCGAGGTGGACTACGCGCTCAAGCCCGATGATGCACCCGAAGATGCTCCCGCGCAGCCCGCGCAAACCACGCTGCGCTGTCTGGCACAGTTGGAGTGGCCCGAAGCCTACGACAAGCGCCATGCCAGCACGCGCGTGTCCCTGGTGGAAGCCTTGCCCAAAACCGGCCGCCGTCACCAGATCCGCCGCCACTTGAAGCACGAATCCCATCCCATCATCGGTGATGCCACACATGGCAAAGGGCCGCTGAACCGCTGGTGGGCCGAACGCATTGGTCTGCACCGCCTGTGGCTGCATGCCCATGCGCTGGAGATTGCCCACCCGCGCACCGGCGCAGTCATGCGCTTTTGCGCCGACTGGCGGCAACTCGGCCATCTGCCCGAAGTGCAGCAGTGGCAACAGCTGCTGGCATTGCCCGGCTGGACCACCACGGCGCGTGATTTGCCGCAGAGTTGCGGGATTGCGTTACCACCCAAGTCTTTATAAAAAGATAGCTGCTAATGCCCAATACAAAAGGACTTCAGATAGATAACTATCTGAAGTCCTTGCTACATCAGCGTCAGCCGCTATCTTTTGAAATCAAGCTTTCTTCGGCTTGATCCATTTCCCTTCTTCATCAAACTCCAGCAGCGGCGCAGGAACGAATTCATAGCTCGCGCCCGGATCGGCTTTGAGCTCGCCCGAGAGCAAATCCAGCAAACGGCTGTTGTCCATCTTGAAGCCACTGGCCTGGGCGTGGCCACCGCCGCCAAAGCTTTCGGCCAGCGGAATGCAATTGAAGTCAGAACGCGAGCGCAAGCCCACCTTCACGCCCTTGGTACCCGCATGCCACATCAGCGCAAAGCTGCCGCTCTGGCGCGACAGGATGTCGCCCACCTGGCTGTGGAACACACCAGGGCTGTTGACCATCAGGCCCTGAAATCCATTGAAGGACAGCACCTGTGCGCCACCTGCAATCTCTTCACACAGGCTTTGGAACTTTTCGTCCATGGCACCGCCACGGGCCATGAAGGCCGTTTCCTGCTCCGGCGTGAAGGCGGCAATCTCGGCCCAGCGCTCGAACGTGCGCACTTCCATGTCCAGCGCCGCCAGGAACGGTGCACTCTCGGCAAACTCCCACTTCCAGATATCACGGTCCTCGATGTACTTGATGATGCCTGGCACGGGCTTTTCGGGGTGGAAGAATTCCCAAGCCAGTCTGGCACCGGACTTGTTCATGTCAAAGTGCACCACGCCGCACTGGCACTGGTAGCCGGTGAGCTTTTCGGCCGCACTCTTGTGGTGGTCCAGCACCACCAGCTTGCTGACTTTGGCTTCAATCTCGGCCATCAGCTCGGGGCCGAATGCAAAGTCCACCACGTACACGGCGCGGCCTTCCAGGTCTTCGCCCAGATCGGCGGCGGTCTGAATCTCGCCATGGTCCAGGCCACGATACTGTGCCCGGTCACCATAGAACAGCCAGGCCGACACGGCGGCGCCGAAACCGTCCGAGCAGCGGCGGCCATGGTAAAGAATCAGGGGACGCACGTCTTCTAGCGAAGGCTGCACCAGCAATTGCAATGGGAGGATGGTGTTTCTCATGGTGCCTCCATTGTCGCCGCTACCGTACGGCTGCGTGCGCCCGGGCCCATACGTAGGCGGCAGATGACAGCGCATTGCGCACCTGGAGCCTGTCGAGCCAGTGCAAGCCGGTTCATGATGGGATTTCAGATTTGATAGCTGGAGCCTATTCATGCAAGACTGGTGGCAACAGGTCGCACTCACCGCCTACAAAGAGTTCTCCGACATTCCGGATTCCGCCCAGGCCACGCGCATCGTCATGCGCTTGACGCTGGCCGCACTGCTGGGCGGCCTGCTGGGCTGGGAGCGTGAAGCCACAGGCAAAGAAGCCGGTGTGCGCACCCACATGCTGGTGTGCATGGGCTCGGCCATGTTTGTCATGGTGGCGGTGCAAACCGGTGCGCTGGCCAACGAAACCAGCCGCGTCATGCAAGGCGTGATTGCGGGCATCGGCTTCCTGGGCGCAGGCACCATCCTCAAAGAACACACCAATGGTTCCCAGCCTCCGCAAGTGCATGGACTGACCACCGCTGCAGGCATCTGGCTGACCGCGGCCATCGGCATCGCAGCCGGGCTGGGCGAAGAAGCCACGGCCCTGCTCAGTGCCGTGCTGGCTTTTGGCATCCTGCGTCTGGTTCCCTTTTTGCTGGGCAGAGACACCAACGAAGAGGCCCCTCCTGCACCGGCGCCTGCAGCAGACAACGAAAAAAGTACAGGGCACAAATCCCGGTGATGCGAGTTTGGAATGATTCAATTTCCCGCATTCATGCGCCCCAGGCTTTGTTCAAAAAACATTTGATCAATCGAATCAAATGCTTATCAAGAAAACACTTCCAGCCTTACTTTCTTTGAAACATTTGTTTTACATTCCTTCCCCGCAGACAGCTTTTGGGGCTGGTTCCATAATGGGTCCATCACTGTTTCAGTGTCTGGCTCATGCTGTAGCCAGTCACCAAGTCTGATGAATCACGTCAACGACATTACTCCCTATTTAGGGCAACTGCTCAGCTTCCGACACGACCTGCACGCGAACCCTGAGCTACGCTACGAAGAACACCGCACTGCGGACAAGATTGCGGCCTACCTCCAGGCTCTGGGCCTGCCCCTGCACCGCGGTTTGGGGCAAACCGGCATCGTCGCCACCATCTATGGCCAGGGATATTCCAAAGACAATCCCGGCCGCACCATCGGCATTCGTGCAGACATGGACGCCCTGCCCGTAACGGAAACCTCCGGCGCCCCCCACGCCAGCTGCGTGCCTGGCAAGATGCACGCCTGCGGCCATGACGGCCACACCACCATGCTGCTGGGCGCAGCCACCTTGCTGGCCAAGGATCGCGCCTTTGACGGCACGGTTCACCTGATCTTCCAGCCTGCCGAAGAAGGCGGCGCCGGCGCCAAGGCCATGATGGACGATGGCCTGTTCAAGCTCTTCCCCTGCGATGCCGTATTCGCGCTGCACAACTGGCCATCCCTGCCCCAGGGACAGATGGCCGTGCGTGTTGGCCCCATCATGGCCTCGACCATGCGCTTTGAAATTCGCGTGCGCGGCAAGGGTGGCCACGCCGCCATGCCGCACAAGACGCTGGACCCCATTCCGGTCGCCTGCGCCATCGTCAGCCAGCTGCAGACTTTGATTTCACGCGGCGTGGACCCGCTGGACAGCGCGGTGATGACCATCGGCAAGATCGAAAGCGGCACCGTGGAGAACATCATCCCCGATGAAGCTGCCATCTACGGCACGGTGCGCACCTTGAATAAATCCACCCAGGAATACATGATCGAGGGCCTCAAGCGCATCTCCAGCCATGTCGCTGCCGCGCATCTGTGCGAGGCCACCTACATCCACAAGCCTGGCTACCCCAACACCACCAACACTGCCCGCGAAGCACAGTTCATGGGCGAGGTGATGGCGGAAATGGTCGGCACGGAAAACGCTTTCCCCGACATTGCCCCGGCCATGACGGCCGAGGACTTCGGGTTCATGCTCGAAGAAGTGCCCGGCGCTTATGGCTGGATCGGCAACGGCCAGAATGGCCAGCCCGGTGTGGGTCTGCACAACCCCGGCTATGACTTCAACGATGACAACATCGAGCTGGGCTCGCGCTTCTGGGACCGCCTGGCCCGCCGCTGGTTTGAGCAGCAAGGCTGATCCTTCCCAGCTTCTCTGCTTCTTTTTGCAACCGCGCACCTCTGCGCGGTTTTTTTATGTCTTTGCGCCAGCCACGCGCAATCACCGGCTCTCTACCAGCGCTTGGCACCTTTTTTCTTGGCCGCGGCAATTGCTTCCTTGCGTGCCAGACGCTCGGCGTCTGCCACCGCAGCGGCGGCCGCCCATTGCTCGAATTCCTCAGGAGTCTCCAGCGTGATGCGGCCCAGCACATGGGTGCGGTAATCGGTGATCACAATCTCTGCCGCTTTTTGCAGGTTGACCCGCCCCCCGCTCATCACGCAGCCCCGCTTGCGGCCAATGGCTTCCAGCAGTTCGTCATCATGCAGTGCCTGGATTTTTTCCACGCCCAGCCCCAGTTTGAAGCGGTCTTCCAGATTTTGCGGATAGTGCTTTTGCAGAATCAGCAGCAACTCCAGCGCCACCAGTTCTTCGTCGTAGGCATTGCGCCCCACCGAACCTGATGCAGCCAGGTTGTAGCCGCTTTGCTCGATCGAAATGCGCGGCCACAGCATGCCGGGGGTGTCCCAAAGATAGAAATCGGCATCCAGCACGATGCGCTGCCCGTCCTTGGTCACACCGGCTTCGTCCGCAGCCTTGGCCTGTTTTTTGCCGCTCATGGTGTTGATCAGCGTGGACTTGCCCACATTCGGCACACCACAGATCAGCACACGCATCGGCTTGGCCATGCCCCCGCGGTTGGGCGCAAGCTGGCGACAGGTTTCCACCAAACGACGGGCGGGCGCGATTTCCGAGGCATCCATGGCAATCGCACGGGTGTCAGGCTGGGCGTTGTACCAGTCCAGCCACAGCTGGGTTTTCACAGGGTCCGCCACATCCTGCTTGTTGAGCAGCTTCATGCGCGGCTTGTGGCCGGTCAGTTCCTGCAGCAAGGGGTTGAAGCTGGAGCCGGGAATACGCGCATCCAGCACTTCAATGACCACGTCAATGTCTTTGACGCGCTCTTCGATGAGCTTGCGCGTGAGATTCATGTGACCGGGGAACCACTGGATTGCCATGGGCGTGCCTTCTTGTTTGTGAATGGGAGCTTGGGGCCGCAAGGATAATCGCAAGCTGTTTTCTCTTCACACACGCTAGCCCATGCCCACCCAACGCTCCAAACCATCCACCCGCCCTTTGAACAACGACATGCTGGTGCGTGGCGTGATTTTGGCGCTCATCGGGCTGGTGCTCATCGTGGCACCGCATTTCATGTCGGCCAGCCCCACCCGGGAATTGTTCGAGCACGCACGCATCCCGGCATGGTTTGCCCTGGTGCTGGGCCTTGCCTTCATGGGCCAGTACGGCTGGATGCGTCACCAGCAAAAGCGTGGTGACAATGGCCAGTCTTAGGCGCTAAGCAGTTCTGGCTCTGCCTCGCGCTGCAGCCGGAACACCGCCACTTGCGCAGCCAGCGAGCCCGCCTGCTGGTGCAGGCTGGCCGCAGCCTGGCTGCTGGCCTGAACCAGCCGGGCGTTATCCTGCGTCATACCGTCCAGCTCCACCATGGCCGCGTGCAACTGGCTCATGCCCTGGCTTTGTGCCTGCGCCTTGTGGGTGATGCTGCCCACCAGGCTGCTGACGTGCTGCACATGATCCACAATGCCATCCATGCGTCGACCCGCCTTTTGTGCCAGGCTGGCCCCCATTTCCATGTGCTCCACGGAACTGCCAATCAAGGTCTTGATCTGGCGCGCCGCATCGGCACTGCGCAGCGCCAGGGCCCGCACCTCGGCAGCCACCACGGCAAAACCGCGGCCCTGCTCACCGGCGCGCGCAGCTTCCACCGCCGCATTCAAAGCCAGGATGTTGGTCTGGAAGGCAATCCCGTCAATCACGCCGGTAATGGCTGCAATCTCTGCGCTTTGCGCACGCAAATAATCCATCTTGCTCACCACCTCCTGCACCACGGCACCGCCCTCCTGCGCAGTCTGCGCGGCCGTCGTGGAGAGCTGGTGCGCCTGCTGGGCATCGGCCACGGCTTCCTGCAATTGCTGGCTGATGTGTTCGATGCCTTCCACTGCCATCTGCAGCTGCGCATCGGTGTGCTGGGTGCGCTGCGCCAGCTCTGCATTGCCCTGTGCCAGATGGCGTGCCGTTTGCGTCACATGACCAACGCCATTGCGCACCTGGGCCACCACGCCGTGCAACTGCTGCCCCATGCGATCAAATGCGCACAGCAGACTGCCCATTTCATCGGTGCGGCTGTCATGCACCTGTTCCGTCAAATCACCGTGGGCAATCGCCTGTGCCAAAGACACGGCCTGCGCCAGCGGCTGGGTGATGGAACGCGTGAAGACCACCGAAATGCCAATGCCGATCAGCAGCAGTGCGGCATACACCGCCATGGCCCACATCTGCGCCTGCTGGCGCGCCTGCGCAGCCGCTGCCTGCGCTTGTTGGCGCGCCTGCATCAGTTCTTCCAGCCATTGCTGCTGGGTATGCAGATAAGCCTGCGCGGCCGGCTCCAGCCGGTTTTTGACGAGTTCCTCCGCCTCCCAAGCCATGCCCAGATCGCGAGCGCGAAAGCTGGCGGCGTAACTGTCCTGCAAGGCAGATGCCTCGGCCTGCAGCTGCTGCCCGAGGCTTTCGTGGGGATGCATGGCCTGCAGCAAAGTGTGGCTTTGCTGCAGATAGTGCTGGGCCTTTTGCGCAAAGGTGGCAATCACCGTTTCTTCCGACGACAGCACACTGGCCAGGGCGGTTTCAACCCCTTGCTGGGTCACGGCCTGCCATTGCCGGGCCTGTTCCATGGCTTGATCGTGCTGCTGCAAACGTGCGGCAGCATTGCGCTCCACCTGCTGCAAATAGGCAATCAAGGCCCCTGCCACCAGCACACCGCACAGCAGCAGTCCTCCGAACACCACCGCCATCTTGACGCCAACCGGCCAGTTGCGCAGGCTGCCCCAGCGTGCCGGGGAGCTTTCCTGCACCAGCGACGGCAGCTTTGCACCTTCCAAGCGTTCAACCAACAGCGACATAGCAGCATCCATCTCTAGAACAAATTGCTGGCAAATCTATCGCCACAAAATGTCACTGATATGACATACCGATGACAAAATCTTTCTGAGAAAACAAAAGAGGAGCATCCATCGCTGGTCCTATCTGGTTTTCAAATAGTTTTCTATTTAAAAACCAGCAAAGACGGGAGAGAGCTGCTCCTGTTTTAGAAAGCTCGCAGTGCGGGGTTGCTTCCGGTTCTCCGGCGTGATCACGCCAAGTGTCAACCCAGGATGGCAGGGTCCATATAACGCTGGCGCCATGCTTCAAAGGTGCCAGTGTCTGCCGCCTCGATGGCAGCCTGGGCTTGCACGGATGCCTGCGCCATGGTTTCAAACTGCGTCTGCTCGGCCTCACTCCAGGGCAGGTTCAGCAAATGCTCCCGCGCCCACAGTGACTGGGTCAGCCCGAATTGCTCGAAGCTGCAGCCGTGCAGGCGGCGCATTTGCTCCAGCACACGCGCCGAAGGTGTGGATTCGGGCTGCCCCACCCGCGCCTGGGCGTGCGTCAAGGATGCGCTATAGGCATCCGTGGCATGCGCCTGGTCCAGCGCTGCAGCCAGTGGCGTACATTCGCTGAGCACCTGCTGCGCCCAGTCGCTGAGCACCACTTCCTCGCTGCCGCGCTGCAGCTTCAGACCGGGCTCACGGCCACGCTCCGCCACCAGATGCTGGTTGTTTTTGAGCTGGATGATTTCTTCAGGGGAGTCTTCAGGGCTGTCGCTGAGCAGGCAGTGCAGCAAAAACACATCCAGCATGCGCATGGTGGAGGCATTGATGCCCAGCGGCTCAAATGGGTCGATGTCCATCAGGCGCACTTCCACATACTCGACCCCACGTTCGCGCAGTGCGTGCAGTGGTCGCTCTCCGCTATGGGTGGTGCGCTTGGGACGAATGGTGCCGTAGAACTCGTTTTCAATCTGCAGCAGGCTGGTGCCCAGCTGGTTGTAGTCGCCACCCGGATTGCGGATACCCAGCTGTTCATAAGCCGGATAAGGCTGGGTCAGCGCCTGATGCAGCGAGTTGGCATAACCATCCAGACCGTTGTAGCTCACATGGATGGAGGCCTGGGCATCGCTTTGGTAACCCAGACGCCCCATGCGCAGCGAAGTGGCATACGGCAGATACAACGCCTTGTTCTGTTCACCCATGGGTTGCAGACGGTGCTCGCGCCCTTCGACAAAACAAGGACTCAGCGCCGGCGAAGCGCCAAACAGATACAACAGCACAAACGCATGGCGACGGAAGTTGCGAATCAGCGCAAAGTACTGCTCGCTGCTCACACCAGGCATGGACCAGTTGTAGTGAATACCGGAGATGGTCTGCATGCGCCGGCCATAACGGTGGCCCAGCCCCATGCGATAGACGCTCTTGGAGCGGCCCGAATGCGATGAGCCATAACGGCCCAGCGGAATCGTCTCATCCGTGGGCAGGTGGCAAGGCATGCTCGATGCCCAGATCATTTCCTCGCCCAGCGCGGCCATGCTGCGCAGGGTGTACTGGTGCACCTGCTGCAATTCCTGCAGACACTCTTGCACGCCCAGGTGCGCGCCAGTGATCAGCTCCAGTTGCGATTCGCTGTAATCGGTCGTGATGTGCGGGTGCGTCAGCGCCGAGCCCAGCCCTTGCGGATGCGGCGTCAGCGCCAGATGACCGTTGGGCAAAACACGCAAACCCTCTTTTTCAATACCGCGGCGTATGCCTACAAGACGCTCGGCTGCGGGAAGGGAAAGGGGGTTGAACGTGGAAGTCATTCTTATCGGGTGTTACGGTCAAAAAAACGGGGCCGACCTTAGCATGTCTCCCCTTGCGCAAGGATGATAGAGACATGATTTGGGTCATGAAGCCCCGCTGCTACATAACCACGCAAAGCCTGTGCCGCTTGGTCCTGGTAGTTGCAGACTGACTTTGTAACATTTAAACGCAGCCAGCGCCCGTCAGGCACTGATGGGGCGGGCCGCCATGGCCTTGCCCACCTCAAGCTGCCCCTGGGCCGCCCCGCTTTGCGGCACCTGCTCGTCTTCGCGGTTGGTCACGGCGCTCAGTTGGGCAGCCAGCTGCTCGGGTGCATCGTCAGCAATTGCCACATGGATGCCCTGGGTCAGCGTGATATGCGCCGCTTCGAAACCGCCTGCGCCCGCGCACAAAATGGTGCGGTTTGGTGCCGAAGTGTGCGCCAGCACCAGCATGGCAGGCACGACGGCTTCGGGTTTGAGCGCTGCCAGCACGGCTTCGGGCATCAAGCCCTCGGTCATGCGCGTGGCCGCAGTCGGCGCCAGCGCGTTCACACGGATACCGTACTTGGCTCCTTCAATCGACAGGGTCTGCATCAAGCCGACCTGGGCCATCTTGGCCGCACCGTAGTTGCTCTGCCCAAAGTTGCCATACAGGCCCGAAGAGGAAGTCGTCATCACGATGCGGCCATAGTTTTGCGCCTGCATGTGCGGCCATACAGCCTTGCAGCAGTTGGCCGCCCCCATGAGGTGCACATCCACCACAAGACGAAAATCTTCCATGTCCATCTTGGCAAAACTCTTGTCGCGCAAGATGCCGGCATTGTTCACCAGGATGTCCACCCGCCCCCAGGTGTCCACCGCCTGCTGCACCATGGCCTGCACGGCAGCAAAGTCGGTCACCGAAGCGCCATTGGCGATGGCCTCACCGCCCATGGCACGAATCTCATCGACCACCGCCTGCGCGGCAGAAACCGAACCACCCGAACCATCCACGGCTCCGCCCAGATCATTGACCACCACCTTGGCACCACGGCGAGCCAGCGCCAGTGCGTGCTCACGCCCCAGTCCTCCGCCCGCGCCCGTGACGATGGCGACTTGCCCTTCAAATGACAGTGTTTGCATGTTGCGCTCCTTGTTTTGCTTGTGTCTGTGCGTGTGTTTTCAGCTCGAACACCTTCACTTTAAGCACGTGCGTTCGGTGAAGATTTCGCCGAGGTGACTCCCTCCCGGACAAGCTTATCCACCGATACGCGGCACAAGCATGTGGACAAACTCTGCATGGCTTTTAACAAGCAGGCTAAACCCTTGTTTTATAAGCACGGAAGCGGTTTGCTCATTTTTTAATCACAACTTTACAAAGCAACTGCTTTTACCCCCAGAAAATCGGGATAATCTTGTGGATAAATTCCCTCAAACCTCTAAACAACCAACGCAAGTCATTGTTAAACAATAAAAAAATACCACGTGAACAAAAATTAATCACATCAACAAAACTTTGACACCTGTCACATTACCTTCCTTGGAACGGACATGAAATCACCACTTGCCCCCAATTTGACTGAACAACCATGTGGATAAGCCTGCATAAATATGCACAGCCCCGCACAAGTGCTTGATCTGCAAGGCAGGCAAGTGGATTGATTAATTTTT
>JAEYRT010000123.1 GCA_023435325.1 Pseudomonadota bacterium
ATCTGACGCAGGAGGGGCTTGATCGCATGGACGCAGCGCTGCATGCACAGCTGGCAGCGCTTGCCGCACAGTGCCAGTGCACGGTGGAGGTGGTGCAGGTGGTGAAGTTTGCGCCGTGTATCTTCCACCCTGACTGTGTGCACAGCGTGCGCCAGGCGACGCAGCGTTTGGGCTATGACCATATGGATGTGGTCAGTGGCGCCGGCCACGATGCGGTGTATGTCAATCAGATTGCACCCACGGCCATGATTTTTGTTCCTTGTAAGGATGGTGTCAGTCACAACGAAATAGAGGACGCCAGGCCTGATCATTTGGCTGCTGGCTGCAATGTACTGCTGCATGCCATGCTGGAACATGCCAAAGTGGCCTGAAAACCTGTTTAGGATTGGCAGTTGGTGTTTCGCAAAAAATTTGCAGGCATCTTCTAAGCATGGCCCCATAGCATCTGTGCAATGCACGGCGCAGGTGCGCTACTAGGAGTAAAGGATGCTGGCTTGCCAACATGTACTGGTGATCAATCCCAACACTTCGGAGAGTGTGACGCAGCACCTGTCTCTGCAATTGTCCGGAGGCCTGCCGGAAGTGCAGATCCATGGGCAGACGGCTGCTTTTGGCATGCCCTACATTGCGACGGAGCATAGCTACTGCATTGCCGGGCATGCTGTGCTGGATGCCTGGGAGCGTGCAGCCATGGTGGCACCGGCCCCTGGGTACAGCGCTTTGTTGGTGGGCTGCTTTGGCGACCCCGGTTTGCACGGTCTGCGCGAAGTGGCGCAGCGGCCGGTGCTGGGCTTGGCCGAAGACGCTGTGGAGCAAATGTGGAGACAGGGCTTTGAGCGCATCGCCGTGGTCACCGGCGGCACCACCTGGAAGCCCATGTTGGAGCGTTGGAGCCGTGCGGCAGGCTATGCCGGTGCGCATGCAGGGCGACAAATTGTTCAGGTCACGGCCCTGCCAGCCAATGGCATGCAGATGATGCAGTCCCCACAGGAAGCATTACAGGCTTTGGTTGAAGCCAGTCGCACCTGTTTGCAAGCAACGGATGCACAGGCCGTGCTGCTGGGTGGTGCAGGGCTGGCAGGCATGGGGGCTCAAGTGCGCACCCTTTCAGGTTTGCCCGTATGGGATTGCTTGGAGCTGGTAACGCAGCGCCTGCAACTGCTGCTGGAACAAAAGCTCCACCACCTGTCATAACAGTGTCAGGCGTGAGATGGCGCGGGCACACTCCATCACCAGCGGGGAGAGCGTGGCCTCTGCCTGCGGCATGCTCCAGCGGCTTGCTGGTGGTGCCACATGGACGGCTCCCACCACCTGCTTGCGAATGTTGAAGATGGGAGCCGCAATCCCCATGTCGCCCAGAAACAGCTCTTCGCAGTTGATGGCGTAGCCCTTGTTCTTGCAACGCTGGAGTTGCTCCAGAATTTCGGGAATGTGCGTGCGGGTGCAGCGTGTCAGCGCGGGCCGTTGCATACGCTCCAGGCAAGCTTGCCAGTGTGCTTCGGGCAGGCTGCTCAGATACGCACGGCCACAACTGCTGGCATACATGGGCACCTGGCTGCCCACAGGCGTCAGGATGGGAATGTGCTGTGTGGTCAGTACCTGGGCCAGATACAGCATGTGCTCGCCATTCGGCTGGGTGAGTGTGGCGGTCTCTCCGCTGTCTTTGGCCAGTTGGGCAAGATAGCCGTGGGCAGCTGCAATCAGTGGGTGGCCTTCCAGGTAGTTGAAACCCAGCTCCACCACGCGAGGCTGGAGGCAAAAACGCTGGGACCCGGGGTGCTTGCCGATATAGCCAAGCACCTGCAGCGTGTGCACCGAACGCTGGGCCGAAGCCTTGCTCATGCCCGTACGCTGCGCAATCTCCGCCAGGCTCATGTGCCTGTGCCCTGTATTGAAAGCTCCCAGCACTTGCAAGCCTTTGGCAAGAGACTGGTTGAACAGGGCATTGGGTGCAAGAGGAGGGGGATTGGCAGTCATATTCATCCTTGTCATGGACCACTGTCACTGGTGCAGGCACGCAAGAATCAAACCAATGACACGCACTCTCCCCGCCATGAAGGCGGGGGAAAGCAAGGTCTGGTTAGCGGCTGCTGGGAAAGCTGAAGATCGCTCCTTCGCGCACACCGGCGCTGGGCCAGCGCTGGGTGATGGTCTTGCGCTTGGTGTAAAAGCGCACGGCATCGGGGCCATAGGCATGCAGATCACCGAACAGCGAGCGTTTCCAGCCACCGAACGAGTGGTAGGCCACTGGCACGGGCAGCGGCACGTTCACGCCCACCATGCCGACCTGGATGTGGTCGGTGAAGTAGCGCGCAGCCTCGCCATCGCGCGTGAAGATGCAGGTGCCGTTGCCGTATTCGTGGTCGTCGATCAGCTGCATGGCTTCCTGCAGGCTGGCAGCACGTACCACGCCCAGCACCGGGCCAAAGATTTCTTCCTGGTAGATCTTCATGCCGGGTTTGACGTGGTCAAACAGGCAGGCACCGAGGAAGTAACCGTCCTCATGCCCCACCACCTGCACCTTGCGGCCATCGACCACCAGCGTTGCGCCTTCGGCCACGCCGCTGTCCACATAGGCTTTGACCTTTTCATAGTGCTGCTTGGTCACCAGCGGACCCATATCATTGCGGTTGTCCGTGCCGGGGCCGACCCTCATCTTGGCGATTTCGACCTTGAGCGCCTCGACCACCTTGTCGGCCGTGTCATCGCCAATGGCCACCACCAGCGGAATCGCCATGCAGCGTTCACCGCAGGAACCATAAGCTGCGCCCATCAGCGCGTTGACGGCGTTGGGAATGTCGGCATCGGGCATGACGATGGCGTGGTTCTTGGCACCGCCTAG
>JAEYRT010000150.1 GCA_023435325.1 Pseudomonadota bacterium
GAGCAGGGTGCGCTGGAGTGTCGATTGTCGAGTTTTAGTTGCCGATGGAAATCCGAAATACAAAAGCCGAAGCGTAATCTGCCTTTAACGCAGACCTTTCGGTTTTCGGGATTCGTCATTCCTGCGACATTTGAAGCTCGACACTCGGACTTCGCCCATCACTCTCCGTTGATTTGAGTTTGGGAAGGATGCCGCCTCGGCCGGCTGGAATGCCGGAAAGGTTGCTCTTCCCTTGCTGTTGTAGTTTTGGCAATAATCCCCCGATTCACGATGTAGAGGTCCCTTCTGTGGCCCGAAACATGACCCACGATACCCACCCGCTCGTCAAGCTGCTGAGCGAAGATCGGCGTTATAAGCTGGAAGCTTACCGATTCGTGCAGGCAGGTCTTAGTTACGCCCAGGACGTTCTCGGCATGGGAGGCGAAGCGGTCGATAGCTCCGGCCGTCGCACCAAACGCAGCTCGGCCAAGTCGCGGGCCATACGCCACGTCACCGGGCAGGACCTCTGTCATGCCCTGCGGCAATATGCTCACCAGGAGTACGGCCTGATGGCCCGGCTGGTGCTCGCCGACTGGGGCATTCGCTCTACGAGCGACTTCGGCGAAATCGTGTGGAACTTCATCAAGATCGGCACGATGAGCAAGTCGCCGAGCGACCGCCGCGAAGATTTTGACGACGTCTTCGATTTCGAAACGGCCCTGGTCCGCGAGTATGAGTTCGAGCCAGCCGAAGCCTAGGATTCGCTCGCGAAATGACCAAGGACCAATTCCCAATGACCATTGGGAAGGTCGTCTCGTTCCTAGGCTCTGCGTAGGAACGCACGCGCGGACGCTCTGCGTCCCGTGATCTCTGCGCCGCTCTGATTGCGCCAGCGGTCGCTACCGAGGCGGGTTCTTCGCGCGGGGCGGGCCCGGAGGCGGGTTCGCCTCCGGCTACTTACGGTGAGCAAGGGAAACCGCTCTCCGCAATGCAGCACGCTTGCTCACCGCCTACACGCGGCGTGCCGCATGTGCGAGAATGCCGGAATTCGGACGAAGCCACATTGAGTCTGGTCATTGGTCCCTCGGGCTTCGTCGTTTCCCTCCATCCGCAATCTGCTCTCGCTCAGGGAGATTCTGTTATGACTCCGCTGCAATCGCTCGTCGCCACCGGAACGAAGCTTTGGCTCGACTCGATCGACCCCGATCTGGTCAAGCAGAACCGGGCTGAAGGGGCGACCGGGGCCACTTCCAATCCGATCATCGTCAGCGATTTGATCAAGACGGGGCGGTTCGATTCGCAACTCGAAAAACTGGCTGGCGGCGGCTTCACCGATAGCGAACTCGCGTGGCGGATGACCGATCAATTGGTCCAGCAAGCCCAGCAAGTCTTTCAACCGGTGTGGGAGGAGACGAAAGGGAACGACGGCTACGTGAGTTTCGAACTCGATCCGCTGCTCGAAGACCCAAACCTGAACATGGCCCACTCCCAGCGGGTGGAGCAGTACGTGGAACTGGGCAAGCGCTGGAGCAGTGGCCATCAGAACCGGATGATCAAAGTGCCCGCCACGCCGGCTGGGCTCGACGCGCTCGAGGCTCTGGCGGCCGCAGGGGTGACGCTGAACGTGACGTTGATCTTCTCGATGCGGCAGTACCAGGCGGCTCGCGATGCCATTTGGCGCGGGGCGCAAAAGCGCACCGACCTCTCGAAATTCAAGAGCGTGTACAGCATCTTTGTGTCGCGCGTCGACGTTTACACCGAGAAGCATGTGCCGGAACTCTCGGCCGCCGCGCAGGGGCAGGTGGGCATCGTCAACGCAAAACAGATTTGGCGCGAGAACCTGCAGTTCTGGGCCGACAAGAAATTGCCGCTGCAGCAGGAAATGATTTTCGCGAGCACCGGCACCAAAAAGCCGGAAGACGCGCCGTGGAAGTACGTCGAGGCGTTCGCCGGCAGCGACATTCAAACCAATCCCCCCGCCACCAATGAAGCGGTCGCCAAGTCGGGTCGGACCTTCACCCGGCAGGTCGATCAACTGCCCCCTCAGGAGGTCCTCAAAGAGATCGAACAGAAGGTCGACATTCAGAAACTGGAGGCGACGCTGATGGCGGAGGGAATCCAGAAGTTCGCCGATCCGCAGAAGCTGCTGCTCAAGACGATCGCGAGCAAGCGGGAGCAACTTGTCGGGACCAAGTAGTGCCAGGAAGCCCGAATGTCGAAAATCAAATGTCGAGGGAATGGCGAAAACCAAAGCCCGAAAAGAGCTGCGGATGCGTCCCCATGCTTTTGACGTTTCACTCCTCGTTCCCGCGCTCTGCGTGGGAACGGAAGTACCGACGCTCAGCGTCGAGTACAGGACGCAGAGCGTCCACTCTTGCGTTACGACGCAGAGCGTCGTAACGAGAAACGTAACGAGAAACCCTCCTTCGGACTCGTTTCATGTCCAACTACCCCCTCATCTTTCGCGTCCGTCAGACGTTTGAGGCTCCGACTGTCGACGACATCCCTGGCACGGTCGATGCCGAGCTAAGCCGGCTGCAATTGGGCGGGAAGATCAAGCCGGGGCAAACCGTGGCGGTGACTGCGGGGAGTCGGGGCATCGCCAACATTCAGCACATCATCAAGGCGGCCGTCGAGCATCTCAAACGGCTGGGAGCCCAGCCGTTCATCGTGCCGTCGATGGGAAGTCACGGTGGCGGAACGGCGGAAGGGCAGCGGGAACTGATTGAGGGCTATGGCATGACCGAGGAGTTCCTCGGCTGCCCGATTCGCTCCAGCATGGAGACGGTGATCGTTTGCGAGGCCGCCGAAGGCTTTCCGGTCCATTTCGACAAGCAGGCGTTCGGCGCGGATCACGTGCTGGTGATCGGCCGGATCAAGCCGCACACGGCGTTCGTCGGCGAAGTCGAGAGCGGGCTGATGAAGATGATGCTCATTGGCTTGGGCAAACACGAAGGGGCGAAGATTTATCACCGGGCGATCATGAACTACAGCTTCGGCCAGATCGTGCGGAGCGTCGCGCGCGAGGTGCTGGCCAAGTGCCGGATCGTCGCGGGGCTGGGCATCGTGGAGAATGCCTACGATCAGACCGCCAGGCTGCAAGCGGTCGGAGCGCACGAATTCGAGGACCGCGAGCGCGAGTTGCTGGTGCTGGCGAAAAGCTGGATTCCGCGGTTGCCGTTTCGGACCGCCGACCTGCTGCTGGTCGATCAGATTGGCAAGAACATCAGCGGCGCGGGGATGGATAC
>JAEYRT010000166.1 GCA_023435325.1 Pseudomonadota bacterium
GTTCACACCGCTGAACAAAGCGTCCTTGCCAGGAGTTCCACCCTGGATCTGCCACGCCTGCATTGCACCGAATGCCATCAAGTCATTGCCGGACCAGACCAAACGGGCTTGCGGATAACGCTGGAACAGCACTTCAGCTTGTGCCTGCGCCTTGTCCCGTCGCCAGTCGCCATAGACTTCCTGAAGCAGCTCGACTTTGCTGCCTGCTTCACGCACCGCCCTTTGCATTCCCCGATTCCTGGCAATCGACGACGTGGTGGAACGATCTCCTGCAATGGCGAGCATTTGCAAGCGACCTTGGTCATCATGTAAATGAGACTGCTGTGAGGCGGCCTGGATCAATGCTTTCGCGGTCTGATAACCGGCATCTTCCGCTTGGGGCTCCAGGCTTCCGAGCCAGAACGCAAAACGCTCTCTTGGTTTGCCAATTTGTGCATCCGAAGTTTGCCTGCCGCTAAAACTCATGAAGGCTTGGATGCCAGAACCTTCCAGCGCTCGCAAAATGCTGGCGGCCACGTTGTAATCGTTGGAGAAAATGACGTAATCAGGGCGCTGTGCCACAGGCAGTTGGGCCAACTGCTGGGCGATGGCAATCGGTGCCAGGCGATTGCGCTCTCCGTAGATCACCTGCAGCTGCATGTCCAGGCTTTTTGCCGCCTTATGCATGGCATTGGATGCTGCCACCCAATAGGCCTCGTCTGATTGGCCGGGGTTGATAAACACCACGGATTGGGCTGCGGTCATTGAGCTGCCTCCCAGCAAGACAGTACCCATCAGCCAGCGCAGCATCTGGGCACATTTTTGACCTGCGCCCTGAAATTTCCGGCCCACCGAGTACTGAAACTTGCGAAGAAACATGCAGTTGAGGTTACTCTGAAAATGTAAATCCTGAAACCTTTAAATACAAAATTTCTCGTAAAGTAGAACGTTTTTTGCTTGCCGACTATCAATATTGAGGTAGCACTTGCAGAGATCTTCAGCGCAGATGCGCCTCATGCCGTGCTCATGCGATGATTAGCAATGCTGCGCTTATTCACATAAGAAACGTTACAAAAAAGTGCACTGTGCTGCGGGCCTGCGCTGACTATTGCGCCCCGGCATCTCACTACGGCCTCAAGCAAACAAAGACCCATAACAATCTCTAGGCGCTAGAAATTGCCATAAAAAAAGCTGGAGCACTTACGCACTCCAGCTTTTTCACCATTGATTGCGATATCAGATACGCTCAGCCACCCAAGCTTGCACCGACGCCAGGGCTGCAGGCACCGCCGCCGCGTTCGTTCCGCCCGCCATGGCCATATCTGGCTTGCCACCACCCTTGCCACCGACTTGCTGGGCCACAAAGTTCACCAGCTCACCGGCCTTGACCTTGGCTGTTTCTGCTTTGGTCACACCGGCGGCCAACTGTACCTTGTCGCCATCCACGGCAGCCAGCACGATCACAGCCGCACCCAGCTTGTCCTTGAGTTTGTCCATGGTTTCGCGCAAGGTTTTGGCATCGGCACCATCGAGCTTGGCAGCCAGCACCTTCACACCATTGACATCTGCCGCTTGCGTGAGCAGTTCATCGCCTTGGCTGGAAGCCAGCTTGCCTTTCAAAGCCGCCACTTCCTTTTCCAGCACCTTGATCTGATCCAGCGCCGCGCCGATACGGTTGGTCAATTCAGCTGCAGGCGTCTTCAGGGCAGCAGCAGCTTCATCGACGGTGGACTCCAGGGACTGCAGATAGGCCAGCGCATTCTCACCTGTCACAGCCTCCATGCGACGCACGCCAGCAGCAACGCCGGATTCACCCACGATCTTGAACAGACCAATATCGCCGGTACGGTGCACGTGCGTGCCGCCACACAGCTCACGGCTGGAGCCGATGTCCAGCACGCGCACGGTTTCGCCGTACTTCTCGCCGAACAGCATCATGGCACCGGTGGACTTGGCTGACTCAATGTCCATCACGCGCGCATCGGTCGAAGTGTTGGCCAGGATTTCCTGGTTCACACGGCGCTCGATTTCGCGGATCTCTGCAGCGCTGACAGGCGCGTTGTGCGTAAAGTCAAAACGGGTGCGCTCAGCATTGACCAGCGAGCCCTTTTGTTGCACGTGTGCACCCAGCACTTCATGCAATGCCTTGTGCATGATGTGCGTGACCGAGTGGTTGCGCATGGTGGCAGCGCGCATCACCGTATTCACCTCGGCTTGCACGGTATCGCCCACCTTCAGGCTACCGGACTCCAATACGCCATGGTGACCAAACACATCGGCCTTGATCTTTTGCGTATCCTCCACCACAAAGCGGCTGCTACCGGCGCTGATGACGCCTTGGTCACCCACTTGGCCACCGGATTCTGCATAAAAAGGAGTGGTATCCAGCACAATCACGCCGCTTTGACCAGCCTTCAGCTCAGAAACGGGCGTGCCTTCTGCGTAAAGCGCTACGATCTTTGCAGATTCCACCAGCTTTTCGTAGCCGGTAAAGGTGTTGGCCGCGCCGGTGTATTCCAGCGCACGGTCCATCTTGAACTTGCCAGCAGCGCGGGCCATGTTCTTCTGGGCTTCCATGGCGGCGTTAAAGCCTGCTTCGTCCACGGTCACGCCACGCTCGCGGCAGACGTCGTTGGTCAGGTCCAGCGGGAAGCCGTAGGTGTCGTGCAGCTTGAAGGCCACGTCACCGGCCAGCACCTTGGCGTCGCCCGCCAGCGCGCTGTCCAGAATGTCCATGCCATGGGCCAGGGTCTCGAAGAAGCGCTCTTCTTCCACACGCAACACTTCGGTGATGCGTGCTTCCTGCTCGCGAATCTTGGGATAGGCATCGCCCATCACAGCCACCAGGTCCTTGACCAGCTTGTGGAA
>JAEYRT010000003.1 GCA_023435325.1 Pseudomonadota bacterium
GTGCTCACCCATGCCCACATTGATCACAGTGGCCTGTTGCCCAAACTCGTCGCCAGGGGTTTTCAAGGTCCCATCTACTGCACACCAGGTACCAAGGATTTATTGGAAGTGCTGCTCAAGGACAGTGCCCACATCCAAATGATGGATGCCGAACGTGCAGCTCGTCGCCAGCGTGAGGGCAAAAAGCTCGAGCGCGATGTGCCTGCACCCTTGTATTCCCTGGCACATGTCGCCAGCACACTCGCGCTGGTGCAGGCCCAGCCGTATGGCCGCCGCTTCGAGGCCCACCCCGGCGTGCAAGTGCAATTCCAAGATGCAGGGCATATTCTTGGCTCCGCCATTGTGGAGCTGTGGCTCGCTGATGAGCACGGCAAGCCTCGCAAACTGGTTTGCAGCGGCGATCTCGGTCAGCCTGGCCGCGTGATTTTGCGTGACCCGACCCCGATCAAAGAGGCAGATGTGCTGCTGATCGAATCCACCTATGGCGATCGTCTGCACAAAGACAGCAGCAGCACGTTGGACGAGCTGGTAGACATCGTCACGCGCACCGTTTCACGCGGCAATGTCATCATTCCCGCCTTTGCTGTCGGGCGCACCCAGGAGCTGCTCTACCACTTCCTTCAGCTGATGCAGCAAGGACTCCTGCCAGCGGTAGAGATTTTCGTGGACTCCCCGATGGCCGTGGCCGCCACCGAGATCACCATGCGGCACTTTGCTGTCTTTGATGACGAAGCGCACCAGCTCTTTGGCCCTATGCGCAGGCTCCCGGATCTGGAGCATGTGCACTTTATCGAGGATGTCCAGGACTCCATCAAGCTCAACCGCATCAAAAGCGGTGCCATTGTCATTTCAGCCAGCGGCATGTGCGATGCAGGCCGCGTGCTGCATCACTTGCGCAACAATTTAGGTCGTGCTGAATGTGCAGTGGTCATCTGCGGTTTCCAGGCCCATGGTTCGCTGGGGCGCCGCCTGGTGGATGGCGTCAAGCAGGTGCGCATGTTTGGCGAGTTCATTGATGTCAAAGCCTCCATCCATACTCTGGGCGGCTTTTCGGCACATGCCGACCAGCAAGCACTGCTGGATTGGGCCGGCGGCTTTCACCCGGCCCCTGCGCATACGTTTGTCGTGCACGGAGAAATCCATGCAGCACAAGCACTTGCCCAACTGCTCAGAAGCAAGTGCAGCCACAACGTCACCATTCCCAGCAAAGCACAGCGTTTTGTGCTGTGAAGCATCGACAAAACGTTGTTGGAGGCGTTTCTGCACGAAGCAAAACAGGAATAAACAATAGCTGCCAAGGCTTTCTCCCATTGGTTTTCAGATAGAAAAATATCTGAAAACCAATATGGAGCAGCGATAGCAGCTATCTTTTATAAAGCTCCGGAATAGGCACAACGCCCTTGCTCCTTGTCGATTCAAGCAAAGGCATTACGGGTTCATCAGCAAGTCCAGCTTCATCAAATCATCTTGCACCTGCAATGCGACCTCAGAGCCTGGCTCCAGCAAAGCCAGAAGTGCTTGCCAATGTTGGCGTGCCAGTGCATGTTCACCCGTTTGGGCCGCGGCTGCACCTGCAAGTGCCAGTGCCTTGGGCTGTTTGGGATCAAGTTGCAAAGCCTGCTGGATGGACTGTGCGGCAGCACCGGACAAGTTTCCGTTGTGTTCAGAACCTTGGGCATCTGCCAGATCGGCCCAAAGACGCGCCTGCTCCTGGCCTTCGAGTGACTGCGCTGCAGCCACTTTCAGTGCCTGCTGATAGGCATGCACAGCATCTGCATAACGCTCCATGGTTTCGTACGAGCGTGCCAGCATGACCCAGCCGGGAAGGTCGTCAGGTTGCGCTTCCAGGCGCTGTGCCAACCCCTGCACCATGGCTTCCACACGCACCTGCCCTGCCCCATGGCCCAAATCGTCGGCCTGCGCCAGGCGGGCAGCGGCCTGCGGATCGCCCACTTGCAGGTAGAGCACAAAAGCCAGCACCGGCACTCCAACGGCCAGCACCAGGGCACTGACGCGCGGCAACCAGCTTCGCTGCTTCCAGGCTTGCGTTTTGCTGCGCTGGTTCAGCTCTGACAGCAGGCGTTGCTGCAACTCTCCCTCGGCCTGGGCCAGGTCTGCATCACTCAAATTGCCCGCCTGATGCTCTCTGGCCAGATCCTGCAACTGCTGGCGATACAAGGTGCGCAGCGCTTCATCACTGTCATGTGCAGGTGCGGCATGACCATCTTTGAGCAGGAAGGGCAGCAGCCCTGCCAAGCTCAGCAGCAACAGGCCCAACGCGCCCCACCACAATACATACAGGCTGCTCATGGGCGCGCCTCCTCATCATGCGTTTCACTGTTCTGGCCCAGCCATGCTTGCGCTCTTGCTCGATCTTGCGGTGACAAGTCGCTGGGCACGATGCGTTCTCGCTGGCGCAGCGTGCGCCACAGCAGGGCGAAGCCGCCCAGCACGGCCACAAAGGGCAGGCACCACAGCAACCATGTAGATGGTCGCCATGGCGGTGTATAGCGCACAAACGTGCCGTAACGCTGCTCAAAGAACGCCACCACTTCCGCATCGCTGCGCCCCTGCGCGAGCTGGTGCGCAATCTCCTTGCGCATGTCTTTGGCAATCGGGGCCTGGGACTCGGCCACGGTCTGGTTCTGGCACACCACGCAGCGCAGCTGCGCCGCCAAGGCCGCTTCACGCACCTCCAAGCTTGGGGCCTGTGCCCAGGCACTCGACACCAGCAGCAGGGCGCTCAAAAACAAGGTCCACACTTTCATTGCACCGCCCTCACCACAGGCATCAACTGCTCACGCCACACTTGCGGCGTGACGGGCCCCAGATGGCGGTAGCGCACGCGTCCCTGGGCGTCGATCACGAATGTTTCCGGCACGGCGTGGATACCAAAATCCATGCCGACACGCCCATCGGTGTCCACACCCGAAGCCACATACGGATTGCCTGCCACGCGCAGCAAGGCCTGGGCTTTTTGAGGATCATCCTTGTAATTCAAGCCGTACACGGGCACTTGGTCCTGCTGTGACATCTGCGCCAGGATAGGCAACTCCTGGCGGCAGGGTGCACACCAGGCCGCCCATACATTGAGCATCCACACCTGCCCACGCAATGTCTGCGGGTTCAGTCTCTGCGCGCTGTCCTGTGCTGCCAGCACAGGCAGGTCGAACGCGGGAACGGGCTGTTCCAGCAGGGCGGATTCCAGCGCACGTGGATCGCGCTGCAAACCGAAACCAAGCATCACGGCCAGCCCCAGAAAAATGGCCAGAGGAATCACGAAACGCATCAGGCCACCTTCTCTGTCATGCCCGCAGGCGCACGTTGTGCCACACGCTGGCGGCTGGTGCGAAAGCGCTTGTCGAAAAGACTCAGCCCTGCGCCCAAAGCCATCATGAATGTGCCCCACCAAATCCATTCCATCAACGGCTTGATTTGCAAACGCAGCGTCCAGGCATGGCCTTGTGCGTCCAGCGGCTCGCCCAAGGCAATGAACACGTCACGCTTCCAGCTGCTGTCAATGGCAGCCTGGCTCAAGCCCATGCTCTGCACACGATAGGCCCGCTTTTCAGGGTACATGTCCCATTGCGCATCGCCATGGCTGACGCGGAAATGGGCACGCTGTGCATCGTAGTTGGGCCCGGACACAGGCTCCAGGCTTTCAAAATGGAAGCGGTATCCACCGGCCTCGACACTTTGACCAAGTGCCACGCTGGTTTCGCGTTTGATTTCCAGACCATCCGCCGCGCTGACCGCCACCACGAACACGCCTACACCGATAT
>JAEYRT010000055.1 GCA_023435325.1 Pseudomonadota bacterium
GGCCCAAGCAGTACCAGCGTCGTCAGCACGCACTGCAGCAGCCAGCTGTTTTGCTGGCCGATCGTGGCGTGCACCCAGTGGTGGAAAGCAGGCCAGACATGCCCGCCCATTTCCAGCACGAACACGGGAATCGCCAGCACTGCCGCCAGCCAGAGCGAACGCTGCAGGCGCTGGCTTTCCTGCGCGTGACGCTGGGCCACGGCATCCGTGCCAGCCGCTTGAGAAGCTTGCGCATTGACGGCCTGCGCCGGATAGCCCGCGCTGGTAACTGCTGCCATCAGCCCAGCCGGTGGCGTGCCTGCCAATACCTGCACCACGGCGCGCTCTGTGGCCAGGTTCACCTGTGCATCGAGCACGCCCGGCTGCTTCTTGAGCACCCGCTCGACACGCCCCACACAGGAAGCGCAAGTCATCTCCTGCACCTGCAATTCCAAACGTTCCTGGGGCACGCTGTAGCCCGCTTTTTCAATCGCAGCGATGGCCACCGGCATGGCTGCCGTCGAAGCCCAGGTGATGCGCACTTGCTCGGTGGCCAGATTCACACTGGCATCCTGCACTTCGGGCAGCTTTTTAAGCACACGCTCCACACGCCCTACACAGGAGGCGCAGGTCATGCCCTGAACAGGCACGTCCACTTGAATCAATGGGTCAGAAGTTGTAGCAGACATACTCCAACTCTACGCTTTTCGCCGTGCAATTGCGCAGCGTCACAGAATCTGTCTGCTTTACCTCATCAGGTGCAGTGCGCCCTGTTCAGCGTTGGCTGGCATTTGCATGTAGTTCTGCAAACTTCAGCGCTGCCAGATGCTTGAGCGCCATCTCCGAAGCAGCCGGAAAATGCGCCGCAGCATCAGCCAGTGCTGGCTGCGACGCTATGAAATCCGTATATCTACCAGCGTCATAGCTATAAGGCTGACCATCCAGCGCATCCAGCAAGCGCAACAGCAACATATTGCCCTGGCGCCCGCGATAGACCGAGCGCTCCATGCGCCAAGCCGCAAAGCAGGCCATCGCCGCGGGGAGCAGCAAACCCAGCAAACCCACGTCCGGCGTTGTGAACCCCTGGTACATGACATAGACCATGGCCAAGACAATCACTCCGAACAGGCTCGCAATACCGTAGTGCCGCTTGGCAATCCGGTCCTGATGTGCCATCGCGGCACGCGCAAACGCTGCCGGTTGCTCCAGCATGGACTGCACCCCCTGCGCCAGATCATTACCGTGCGACTGCTTGGCCAGCGACAGCGCGATATAGATCTGCTCCACATCCGGTGGTGCGAGAAAGGCATCAAAACTATCGGCAGCAGAAACAAGCTTTGGGGAACGGGGCATGGGGACGCACAGGACAAACGAAGGCCGCAACTCTACCGGCTTCGCACGCTCAGTGTCGCCTGCGCAGGGAAAAGTTTATGGTTTTACGGCTACAAACACCGCCCGGCAAACTCGCATGAATGGCGGCGCTTGATGGGTGACTTTAATTACCCAGAACAACCAAAACATGCTGACTGGAGCCTACTCCACGGTCACGCTCTTGGCCAGGTTACGCGGTTTGTCCACGTCTGTGCCACGAGCCACGGCAGTGTGGTAGGCCAGTAGCTGCAACGGCACCACATGCAGGATGGGGCTGAGTGCACCGTAGTTCTCGGGCATGCGGATGACGTGCATCCCTTCCGTGTTTTCAATATTGGTCTTGGCATCGGCCAACACGTAAAGCACACCACCGCGCGCACGCACTTCCTGCATGTTGCTCTTGAGTTTTTCCAGCAACTCGTCGTTGGGGGCCACCGTGACCACCGGCATGGTGCTGTCTACCAACGCCAAGGGACCATGCTTGAGCTCGCCCGCCGGGTAAGCCTCGGCGTGGATGTAGGTAATCTCCTTGAGCTTGAGCGCACCTTCCATGGCGATGGGGTAGTGCATGCCACGCCCCAGGAACAATGCGTTCTGGTGTTTGGCAAAGTTCTCCGCCCAGCTCACCACCTGCGGCTCCAGTGCCAGCACCGACTGCAAGGCCACGGGCAGATGGCGCATGGCAGCCAGATATGACTGCTCCTTTTCTTCACTGAGTCGTCCCTTGGATTGCGCCAGAGCCAGTGTCAGCAGAAACAGGCCCGCCAGCTGGGTCGTGAATGCCTTGGTAGAGGCCACGCCGATTTCCACGCCTGCGCGAGTGATGTAGGCCAGCTTGCATTCACGCACCATGGCGCTGGTGGCGACATTGCAGATCGTCAGCGTATTGGTCATGCCCAGGCTTTGGGCATGGCGCAGGGCTGCCAGGGTATCGGCGGTTTCACCGGACTGGCTGATGGTGACTACCAGGGTTTTGGGATGGGGCACACTGGTGCGATATCGGTATTCGCTGGCCACTTCCACATTGCAGGGAATACCGGCCATGCTTTCCAGCCAGTACTTGGCGGTGCAGCCGCTGTAGTAGCTGGTGCCACAGGCCAAAATCAGGACGTTGTCGATCTCTTTGAACACACGCCATGCGGCGGTGCCATCTGCACCGTCGAACAGTTCCGGAGCAATATGCAAGATACCTTCGAGGGTGTCACCAATTGCACGCGGCTGCTCGAAGATTTCCTTTTGCATGTAGTGACGGTAAGGGCCCAGCTCCACAGCCCCACTGTGGGCATGCACGGTTCTGACAGGTCGCTGCTCCGGCAGCACGGCATGGCCTGTCTTGTCTGCGATCCAGTAGCGCCCAGGCTGCAAATCCACCAGATCGCCTTCTTCCAGATAGATGATCTGGTCGGTAACACCGGCCACTGCCATGGCATCACTGGCCAGGAAAAACTCGCTGTTGTCCTGCCCCACGCCCAGCACCAGGGGAGAGCCGGCACGCCCCCCCACCACACGATGCGGCTCGTCCTTGTGCATGACCGCAATCGCATAAGCGCCGTGCAATTGCATACGTGCGGCCTTGACGGCTTCAAACAGGTCACCGTTGTACAGGCTGTCCACCAGATGGCAGATCACCTCGGTATCGGTCTGACTGGCAAAGATATAGCCCTTGGCTTGCAGGTCTGCACGCAGTTGTTCGTAGTTTTCAATGATGCCGTTGTGCACCAGAGCAACGCGCGCAGGTTTGTCGCTGTCAATGGTTTCGCCAGGGCCGTAACTGAAATGTGGATGGGCATTGCGCACGGCAGGTTCACCATGCGTGGCCCAGCGTGTATGGGCAATGCCAGTCAGGCCCTGCAGATCGTCCTCGCGCACCTGCTCCAGCAACTCTGCCACACGCGAAGTGCTGCGGGCACGCTGCAATCCCTGGCTGATGGGCGAGCTGGCAACCATGCGATGCACTGCCACGCCGCAGGAGTCATAGCCGCGGTACTCCAGGCGCTGCAACCCCTGCACCAGAAGAGGAACAATATTGCGTGTCGAGACTGCACCAACAATGCCACACATAAAAATGCACTCCACCAAAGAATTAATGAGTTAGTGGCGGCATACTAAAACGTCAAAGAAAAAATTTATGATCTATTTTTAGATGAATAAGAAATTTAATTTCACTAAGAAACAAAATAGGAATTAAATTTCAAAAAACCATGAACAACGAAACAAAAAACCAAGATCCAATGCTTGATCTTGTAGATTTGCAGTTGCTGGATCAACTTCAGCGCGACGCGGGGTTGAGCAACCTGCAGCTGGCCGCCTTGCTGCATATTTCTCCGCCCACCTGCTTGCGCCGGGTGCGCCGCTTGCAGCACATGGGTCTGATGGAGCGCCAAGTGGTCATCGTGCGTCCGGAGGTGCTCGCCCCCATGGTGGGTCATGGTTTGCAGGCGCTGGCAGAAGTCACGTTGGAGCGCCAGCATGCGGAGGCCATGGATGCATTCGAGGCTGTCGCTGTGGCGGAAGACAGTGTCCAGCAGTGCTGGCGTGTCTCACCAGGACCGGACTTCATGCTGGTCATGGCCTGTCGCGATATGCCGGCTTATTTGGCGCTGTCTCAACGCCTCTTTACTGCACAGGCCAACGTACGCAATGTGAAAACGTTTTTTGCCACCAAACGCGCCAAATTCAGCCCGCATCTACCGGCGCTGGCACCCAATCATCTGGCTGATGGCGGATAGTTGTCAGGCAGCGCCGGGCCACTCGCAAACCACAACACAACCATGGTCTGGCTGGGCAGTGACGCGCCAGCGTGCCCCATGGCGCTGCGCCACCGTACTCACAAGCGCCAGGCCGCAGCCCGCACCCTCAAATGTCTGCTCGCTGTGCAGGCGCTGAAACAAGCTGCCCAGTGTCTGGCTATGGCGGGCCTCAAAGCCCACCCCGTTGTCCTCAATGCTCAGACGCCACCAGCCGCCAGGCAGTGCTTCCGCCTGCACGACCACCTGAGGCGAGGCCTGGGCCGCCGAAAACTTCAACGCGTTGTCGATCAATGCCTGCGTGGCTGCGCGCAACCATTCAGCATCGGCCATCACCGGCGCAGCCTGTGCAGGAAGCTGCCACGCCACTTGCTTGTGTTGAGCCTGCAGCGGCGCCGACAACTGCGCCACCATGGCCGACCAGTCCACCACGCCCAGTTTCAAAGGCGTACGTGCTGCACGTGAAACCTGTGCCAGACCGTCGAGCATGGCCGACATCCTGCGCGCCGCGCGCTCCATGGTGAGGGCAAATTCCTGGGCATCTGCTGCCGCATCCACCGCCTGCGGCGCTGCAGCCGCCATCTCCTCGACCGACTCTCGCAACAAAGGAGCAAAAGAAACCACATGCCGTAGTGGCGCACGCAGATCATGCGCGACGGCGCGCATCCATGTTTCATGTGCAGCGCGCAATCGGTCGATTTCCGTTTGCTGCCGCTGAATCAGGGCCTGTGCTTCTTCCAGACTACGGGGAGCGTTCATGGTTTAAGCCTTGGGATTTTTGGCGGGTCTTTTCCAGTTGGCGATAGTGATCTGCTTGCCTCGCGCCACGGTCAGCGCGCCTTCCTCGGTATTTTTGGTGATGGTGGAGCCGCCACCCACAGTGCCTCCGGCCCCCAGGGTGACAGGTGCGACCAACACGCAGTTGCTGCCGACGTGCACATCCGCCTCGATCACCGTGCGATGCTTGTTCGCACCATCGTAGTTGGCAGTGATGGAGCCGGCACCATAGTTCACACGCTCACCCACGGTGGCATCGCCCAGATAGGCCAGGTGATTGGCCTTGGCGCCATCGGCCAATGTGGAGTTCTTGACCTCCACAAAGTTGCCGATGTGCACTTCCTTGCCCAGGTGCGCCCCGGGACGCAGACGGGCGAACGGGCCGATCAAGGCCCCTTCTCCCACGCTGGCGCCAAGCTTTTCGCCGTCAATATGGGTATAGGGATGGAGCACCACTCCGGCAGCAATCGTGGCATTGCTGATATGGCAATACGCGCCAATGCGTGCGCCTTCCCCAATCTCGACCTTGCCGGTAAAGATGCAGCCCACATCGATTTCAACATCCTGGGCACACACCAGCTGAGCCTTGCTTCCGCGCACGTCGTCACGCAGGTCCAGGCGTGCAGGGTCTGCCAGACGCACCCCCTGCTCCATGAGCTTGCGCGCCTGTCGCAGCTGATGGGCACGCTCCAGCTCCGCCAGTTGCAACGGGCTGTTCACTCCAGCCACCTGAACGGCATCGCTGATGCGATGCGCCACCACCTGGACACCATCGGCCACGGCCATGGCGACGATGTCGGTCAGGTAGTACTCGCCCTGGGCATTGTGGTTGTCCAGTCTGGACAACCATTGCGCCAGGCGCTGAGCGGGCACGGCCATGATGCCGCTGTAGATTTCGTTGATGGCGCGCTCTTGCTCGCTGGCATCTTTTTGCTCCACGATGCGTTGCACCGTTCCCTGCGCGTTGCGCACAATGCGTCCATAGCCCGTGGGATCATCCAGACTGACGGTCAACAGCGCCATACGCTCTTCACCCGCCGCTTGTACCAGGGCCTGCAGAGTGTCCGCCTGGGTTAACGGCACATCACCGGACAGCACCACCACCATGCCATCCTGGGCCAGCACGGGCACGGCCTGCTGCACCGCATGGCCTGTGCCCAGCTGGGGCTCCTGACGGACAAACTCCAGCGCCATCGCTGTGTCGGAGCTTTGTGCAGCGCTGATGGCAGCTTCGACCTCCTGGGCACCGTGGCCCGTAATCACGACGGCCGAACGCGCCTGCAGCTGTGCGGCGGTATCAAGCACGTGTTGCAGCAGCGCACGACCTGCCAGCTTTTGCAGCACCTTGGGTGTTCTGCTTTTCATGCGGGTGCCTTTGCCGGCAGCCATGATGACGATATCGAGAGGTAGTGCGTGCTGAGCCATGATTTCTTTATACGGATGCGCTGCGTCGTGCAGCCAGAATGGGCGTGATTATCCGCCCTTGCTTCTCCTTTGGCAGGTGCCCGCTCACGGCAGAAGCCAGCCTGGAGTTTTTTTACCGCATGTGGCGGCTGCCAGTTGCAGCTTCAATATCCGGAAGCCACTCATCCATGACTGTTGGGGGTGTGACAGACGTAAAAAGAATCAATAGCACCTAACGCTTGCCACACAACGTTTTCGAAAACAAAACTATCTGAAAACCTTGTGTATCAGACCATGACCGCTATTTTTTGACAAGCACCATGCATCCACAAAAAAGGCAGTCATACGACTGCCTGGCAGAGAGCAAAGCGCGGTACGCCATCAGCGCAGCGAGTTGATCAGATCAATGTATTGCTGCTTGGCATCGTCCGCAGTGGTGTCCTTGAGCTTCTCCCATGCGTCCCACTTGGCGCGCCCCACCATGTCGGTGAAGCTGGGTTTTTTGGCCTCGTTATCGCCTTCGGTGGCCTGTTTGTACAGGGCATAGATCTTGAGCAAGGTGGCGTTGTCAGGACGCTCGCTCAGCGAAGTGGAATTTTTGACGGCTTCATCGAAAGCAGTGTTCAAGTCGGACATGACCCGGTCTCCTTATGGTTGATATGGGCGCAGTGTAGCCAAAAAGCCGATAAAAAGCACGATCGTTCTTTCTTTTTGAAAGCATGGCGCTCCCGGTGCGCAGACGACCTGTGACCCGTCAGTTGCACCCCAGCCGTGGCACTGACCACTGCCATCTGGATGCCTTCCGGGCCAAAGGGGCACTGCTCTACAAATCAGTGCCGGTCCGCGCTAAGCTTGTGCACCATGAATGCCCGCTCTGCCTCTACCGTCGTCGGTGCCTGTCCCCACGACTGCCCGGACACCTGCTCTCTCGTCACCACCGTGGTGGACGGCATTGCCACACGCGTGCAGGGCAACCCGCAACACCCGCTGACCGACGGCGTGCTGTGCACCAAGGTCAGCAAATACACCGAACGCACCTACCACCCCGAGCGCATTCTCACGCCGCTCAAGCGCACCGGCCCCAAAGGCTGCGGGCAGTTCACGCCCGTGAGCTGGGACGAAGCGCTGACCGATATCGCCCAACGCCTGCACCAGATTGCCCAACGCACTCCTGGAGCCATCCTGCCCTATAGCTACGCAGGGACCATGGGGCTGGTGCAGGGCGAAAGCATGGACCGGCGCTTTTTTCACCAACTGGGCGCCAGCCTGCTGGATCGCACGATCTGCGCCACGGCAGGGGGTGAAGCCCTGCAGCACACCTACGGTGGCAAGCTGGGCATGCATGTGCAGTTTTTTGCCGAAAGCCAGCTCATCCTCATCTGGGGCAGCAACAGCATCGGCAGCAACCTGCACTTCTGGCGCATGGCACAGGAAGCCAAACGCCGTGGCGCCAAGCTGGTGTGCATCGACCCGCGCAAGAGCGAGACTGCCGACAAATGCCATGAGCTTCTGCAGCTGCTGCCCGGCACCGACGCAGCGCTTGCCCTGGCGCTCATGCACGAGCTGATCCGCAACGCCTGGCTGGACCACGACTACCTCGATC